>JAEZBP010000701.1 GCA_023427125.1 Pseudomonadota bacterium
CTCTTGGTGGTCGCCGAGGGCGATCGGGTGCAGGCGCGCGAGGTCACCGCGGAGGCGGACCTCGACGGCAGCTGGCTCGTGACCGACGGGCTGAGCGCCAGCGACCGCGTGGTCGTGCGACCGGCGACGGCGCGCGAGGGCGCGGTGGTCTCGCCCTTCGTGGCCGCCGAGGACACGCGGGCGGCGGCCCTCGACTGATGGGTGAGCGATGACCCTCTCCGACGTCGCCATCAAGCGGCCGGTGTTCACGACGATGATCACCGTCGGGATCGTCGTGCTCGGCATCATGGGCTTCATGCGGCTCGGGGTGAACCTCTTCCCCGATGTGCAGTTCCCGGTCGTCACGGTCACGACCGTCTACCCCGGCGCGAGCCCGACCGAGATCGAGACGCAGGTCACCGAGAAGATCGAGGACGCGATCGTCTCGATCGCCGGCGTCGATCGCATCCAGAGCTTCTCGAACGAGTCGGTCTCGAACGTCGTCATCTTCTTCGATCTCGAGGCGGACCCGATGCAGTCCGCCACCGACGTGCGCGAGCGTGTGGCGCAGATCGCTGCGCAGCTGCCTCGCGACGCCGAGGCGCCGACCGTGGCGCGCGTCGACATCGGCGCCGCGCCGATCATGCTTCACACGCTCTCCGGCGGCACCGACGTACAGGCCCTGCGCGACTACGCCGAGGACGATCTGCGCCCGGCGCTCGAGCAGGTCGACGGAGTGGCGACCGTGCGGGTGCTCGGCGGGCGCGAGCGGCAGGTGAACGTGCTGCTCGATCTCGATCAGGTGCAGGCGCTCGGGATGACGCCGACCTCGATCGTCGATCGCATCCGCATGGAGAACATGACCGTCCCCGGCGGCGGCTTCGACGAGGGCGATCGCCGCATCGCGGTTCGCACGCTCGGCCGACTGACGAGCGTGGACGAGCTGCGCGAGCTGCCGATCGGCACGGGCGCGACCGGCTCCATCGTGCGGCTGCGCGACGTTGCGCTGGTCGAGGACGGCTTCGCCGACGAGACGACGATCGTGCGCGCGGGCGGCCGGCCCGCCATCGTCTTCGAGACGATCAAGGCCTCCGGCGGCAACACCGTCGAGGTCGCCGACAACGTCCGCGAGCGGCTGGCCGAGCTGTCGATGCCCGAGGGCGTCACGGCGTCGGTCATCATGGATCAGTCGGAGTTCATCCTCGAGAACGCGCACGAGGTGGAGATCGCGCTCTTCTTCGGCGGCGCGATGGCGATCCTGATCATCCTCGTCTTCCTGCTCGACCTGAGGAGCACGTTCATCAGCGGGCTCGCGCTGCCGACCTCGGTGCTCGGCGCGTTCTTCCTGATGTACCTGCTCGACTTCACGCTGAACATGATGACCCTCCTGGGTCTCTCGCTGGCGATCGGCCTCTTGATCGACGACTCGATCGTCGTCCGCGAGAACATCATGAAGCACCTCGAGCGCGGCGCCGATCCGGTGACCGCCGCGCAGAAGGGGACGAAGGAGATCACGCTCGCCGTCCTCGCGACCACCGCGACGCTCTGCGCGGTCTTCGTGCCGGTGGCGTTCACCGGCGGGATCGTCGGCCAGTTCTTCCGCGAGTTCGGGCTGACGGTCGCCGGCGCGACGCGCCTGGCGGCCTGGGTCGCCTTCACGCGCGACCCGATGCTGTCGGCGAAGATGGCCAAGCAGCGCCCGGTGGGCGAGCACCACGACCCCCACGCGGGCCTCTTCGGCTTCATCACGCGGCCGATGTCGCGCTTCTACGAGACGCTCGACTCGCTCTACGCCGCGCTCCTGCGCTTCATCTTGCGCCGCAAGCTGACCATGGCGGTGTGCCTGGTCCTCGCGTTCGGGGCGCTCTTCGGGAGCATGGCCCTCGTGCCGCTGATGGGCAGCGAGTTCACCTCGCCCGAGGATCGCGGCCAGTACAACGTCGACATCGAGCTGCCGGCGGGGACGCGGCTCGAGGAGAGCGCGCGCCTCTCGCTGGCGGCCGAGCAGGAGCTCGCGGCGGACCCGCGCTTCATCACCGTGTACGCGCAGTCGGGCGTCAGCAGAAACAGCAACCGCGTCACCTACCGCATCGTCGCGGTGCCGAAGACCGAGCGCGACGTCACGCAGATCGAGCTGCAGGAGATCACCCGCGAGATCGTCCTGCGCCACATGCCCACCGCCGAGGTGACGATGAGCGATCCGTCGATCGTCGAGGGCGGGCGGGAGTACCCGATCCAGATCGACATCGCCGGCGACAACTACGAGACGCTCGAGCCCGCAGCGCAGCGGATGTACGACATCCTGCGGTCCATCCCGGGCACCCGCGACGTCGATCTCCAGTACTCGCCCGGCAGCCCCGAGCTCGGCGTGATCGTCGATCGCGATCGCGCCTCGCAGCTCGGCGTGCCGCTCGCGTCGGTGGCTCGCACCGTGCGCGCGTCGCTCGAGGGCGAGGTGGCCGGCGTGTACCGCGACGGCGACGACGAGATCGACATCCGGGTGCGCCTGCGCGAGGAGGATCGGGCCGACGCGCAGCGCATCGCAGGGCTGCGGGTGCAGGTGCCGGGCGGGTTCGTGCCGCTCTCCGATCTGGCGGCGGTGGAGCGCACCGAGAGCCCCGCGCAGATCCAGCGCTCCAACCGGCGGCGGGTCATCGCGCTGACCGGCGCGCCGGACGGCAGTCGCTCGCTCGGCGAGGTGGTCCGAGAGTTCGAGGAGCGCGTCGCGGCGGAGTCGTTCCCGCCGGACGTCACCTTCAACAGCGAGGGCCAGGCCAAGATGATGGCGGAGAGCATGCAGAACATGCTCATCGCGTTCCTCCTCGGCCTCGTCTTCATCTACCTCGTGCTCGCGTCGCAGTTCGAGTCGTTCCTCCATCCCATCACGATCATGATGGCGCTGCCGCTCGCCATCATCGGCGCCCTCGTCGCGCTCTTCCTGCAAGACTCGACGATGTCGATGGGGGCGATGATCGGCTTCATCTTGCTGATGGGCTTGGTCACCAAGAACGGCATCCTGCTGATCGATCACGCGGTGACGAAGGTGCGCGAGGAGGGCTGGGACCCGCGGCGCGCGATCCTGGACGCCGGCCCCGCCCGCCTGCGCCCGATCCTGATGACGAGCGCCGCGATGGTGCTCGGCATGCTCCCCACGGCGCTCAACCAGGGGCCAGGCAGCGAGTTCCGATCGCCGATGGCGATGGGCGTGATCGGCGGCGTGATCAGCTCGACGTTCCTCACCCTGGTCGTCGTGCCGATCTTCTATCTCCTGATGGAGTCGCTGCGGCGCGGCTTCGCCCGCTGGGTGCTCGGCAAGGCCACACCTGTCCAGGGCACCTTCGAAGAGGCCATCCGGCCTCCGGCCCCTCCGCAGCCGGCGTTCGTCGATGAGCCCGTGGCCGCCGAGGAATGATCCCACGGAGGAGAGTGGATCCATGACCAAGATCAAGCCCTTGCACCATCTCGAGCTGCTCGAGATGTGGGAGTGGCCCGAGGACGCGAGGGAGCTCCTCCTCGGCACGCTCGTCGGCCCCTCGCCTGAGGATCGCGCGCGAGCCGCGTCCCTGCTCCACGTCATCGTCGACGAGGAGGTCGCCGGCGCGCTGATCGCGCGGGCGCTCGACGCGGAGGAGGATGAGGAGGTGCGCGGGGCGGCCGCCATCGCCCTCGGGCCGGCCCTCGAGAGCGCCGACGACGAGCTGTCGATCGGCGACGGGGACGGGCTCTCCGAGGAGGCCGTGGAGCACATCGCGTCGACGCTCGAGCGCTTGTACCGCGAGCCGTCCGCGCCGACCCTCGTGCGCCGGCGCGCGCTCGAGGCGGCGGTGCGCTCGCCACGCGAGTGGCACGCGGCGGCCATCCGCGCGGCCTGGGCCGCGGAGGACCCGGACTGGAAGCAGACCGCCGTCTTCTGCATGGGCCACGTGCGTGGATTCGAGGATGTCGTCCGCGAGGTGCTCGACTCGGGCACCGAGCCCCTCGTCGCCCAAGCCGTGAAGGCCGCGTCGATGCACGAGGGGATCGCGAGGCTGGCCGAGCCTGCCCTCGTGCGGCTCGCGCTCTCGAGCGAGGACCGCGACGTGCAGCTCGACGCCATCGAGGCGCTCGGAGGCGCCCAGTCGAGCGGGTCGCTCGAGCTCCTGCACGAGCTCGCGGAGTCGGACGACGAAGAGATCGCGGACGTCGCGCAAGAGGCCCTCGTGATGCGCGGCGTGCTGGACGAGCTCGACGACTTCTGAGGCGCCGAGAGCGCTCACCTCGCGCCGGTCGCGGCGAGCACGTCGGTCTCGGCGTCGATGATCTCCGTGACGAGCTCGATGCGGGCGAGCTCGAGCTCGAAGCGCACGCGGAAGCTGTCGATCAGCTCGAAGACGCCCGAGCTGCCGAGCCGGTAGGAGGCCTCGGCCATCTCGGCGAGCGCCGGGAGCTGTGCGCCGGTCGTGCGATCGAAGCGCTCGAGCGCCTCGCGACGCGCGCGGAGCACCGCGAGGCGGCCTTGGAGGCGCGCGCGCACCTCGTGCTCGACTGCGCCGCGCGCCTCGATGGCTGCGTCGCGAGCCGCCCGCGCACGGGAGACCGCCGCGTCGCCGGTGTCGAAGATCGGGAGCGGGACCGTGATCCCCGCGTAGATCGACGCGCTGTCGGGGTCCGACGTGAGGTACGTGCCGAGGCCGAGCCGGATCTCCGGGACGCGCTCGCGCTCGGCGCGCTCGACGTCTCGCTGGGCCGCCTCGACGCGCAGCTCCATCGCCTCGAGCCGCGGGAGCGCGTCGGGAGGGGGCAGCTCGGTGCGGAGCGACTCGAGCGTCCCGCGCGCCTCGGGCTCCCAGCCGGCCCGACCGACGATCGCGGCGAGCTGGGTGCGAGCGGCGCCGAGCTCGGCGCGCGCGGAGGCGAGCTCGGTGTCGACGCGCGCGAGCTCGAGATCGATGCGTGCGCCGTCGTAGCGGCTCTGCGCGCCCGCCGCGGCGCGCTCTCGGATGATCTGGCCGAGGCCCTCGAGCTCGGCGTGCCCCGCCTCGAGGCGCGCCAGCCGATCCTGGGCCGCCAGGAGCGCCACGAACGCGCGACGTGCCTCGACCTCGAGCCCGAGCAGGCTCAGCTCGAGCTCCGCCCGCTCGGCGGTGGCGAGCGCCGCCGCTGCGCCGCGCCGCGCGTCGTGTTGGCCTACGATCAAGAGAGGGATGTCCATCCAGGCTTGATGCTGGGTGCCGTTGATCGCCTGATTCGAGCCGTCGAAGCGACCCATGAAGACGTAGGAGAGCTCGGGGTTCGGATAGACCCCGGCGACCGCGACGTCCGCCTCTCGGACCGCCTGGCTCGCCCGGAGCGCGCGCGCCCGCGGGCTCGCCTCCCGCGCCATCCGGACGATCTCATCGAGCGAGACCGACTGCGCGCGGGCGCTCGACGCAAGCGGGATCGAGGGGGTCACGAGGAAGAGCAGCGCGATCTGCGCGATGACGTGCTTGGTCACTTCGACTCCTCCACGAACGGCGGCTCGAGGGGCACCAGGTCTTCGTCGATCGCCTCCTTCTGCGCGAGAGCGCGGGGGCCGAGGAGGCGATAGAGCGCCGGCAGGACGAAGAGCGCCACGGCCAAGGTGGTGACCATCCCGCCGACGATCACGAGCGCGAAGGGGCGCTGCGTCTCGCTGCCGACCCCCGTGCCGAACGCCATCGGCAAGAGGCCGAGCATCGCCAGGAGCGCGGTCATCAGCACCATCCGGAACCTCGCCGTCGCCCCCTCGGTGATCGCCGCTACGCGCTCGGTGCCGGCCCGCCAGCGCTGCTCGATCGCCGAGAGCACGAGGAGCCCCGCGAGCGAGACCTGCCCGAGGAGCGCGATGAACCCCACGGCCGCGCTCACCGAGAGCGGGATGCCGACCAGCGCCAGCGCGAACACGCCCCCGCTCATCGCGAAGGGGGCCGAGAGCAGGATCACGGCGGCGCTCCGCATCGAGCCGAGCGCCGAGTAGAGCAGGCCGAGCACGACGAGCAGGGAGAGCGGCACGATCACCGAGAGGCGGTCCATCGCGCGCTGCTGGTTCTCGAACTCCCCCGACCACACGAAGTAGTGCCCCTCGGGCGCCGTGACGCTCGCGTCGACGGCGGCGCGGGCGTCCCGAATGACCGACCCGAGATCGCGCCCCTGGACGTTGAACTTCAGCGCCATCGTGCGGCTGTTGGCCTCGCGGTTGATGGACGCTCGGCCGGTGCGAACCTCGATGCTCGCGAGATCGCGCAGCGGGACCCGGGCGCCCGAGGCGCTCGGCACCAGGATCTCTCCCATGCGGGCGCGGTCCATGCGCTCCTCGCGAGGCGTGCGGAGGCGCACCGGGACGGGGCGCTCGCCGAACCAGACCTCGTTGACCACCCTGCCGGCGAGCGCCGTCTCCAGCGTGCCCTGCGCGTCCTCCATCGTGATGCCCTCGCGCGCGAGCGAGGCGCGGTCGAACTCCACCTGGAGCTGCGGCATCGAGGTGTCGCGGTAGACGTCGAGGTCGACCACGCCCTCGACCTGCGCGATCACGGCGACCGCCTCCGTGAGGGTGGTCCGCATCGCGTCGAGGTCCCGCCCGAAGATCTTGAGGACGACCTGGCCGCGGACGCCGCTGCCGGACTCCTCGACGTTGTCCTTGATGGGCTGGGAGAAGTTGTAGCGGATGCCGGGAATCGCGCTGAGCGAGTCGCGCATCTCCTCCACCAGCCCGTCTTTGGAGAGGCCATCGCGCCACTCCGAGCGGGGGCGCAGCCGCACGACCGTCTCGGCCATGTTGACGCTCTCGTTGTCGGTACCGTCCTCGGGCCTGCCGTGCTCGCTCAGGGTGGCCACCACCTCCGGGAGCTCGAGCAGCCGGCGCCGGATCTCGAGGAGGAGATCACGCCCCTCCTCGAGCGATACGCTGCTGGGCATCTCGACGAAGATCGTGAGATCGCCCTCGTCGAGCTGCGGCAGGAACTCCGTGCCGAGCCGGGTACCGACGATCCCGGCGGCGATGAACAGGAACGCACCCGCGATGAGGGGGACGGCCGGGCCGCCTACGCAGAGGCGGATTAGCTGGTGGTAGCGCTCGCGCAGCCACACGACGAAGCGCGGCTCCTCGAGCGCGGCGTCCTTCGTGCGGAGCGCGATGGCGAGGAGCGCGGGCACGATCGTGAGCGCGAAGACCAGCGCGGCCACGAGCGCGAACGAGTAGGTCAGCGCGAGCGGCTGGAAGATCCGCCCCTCGACTCGCTCGAGCGAGAAGATCGGCGCCATCGCCGCGATGATGATCGCCATCGCGTAGAACGTGGGCCGCGCGACGTCGACCGCCGCGCGCACGACCAGACCGAGGATCTCGCGTCGGGAGCGCGGCTTCACGACGTGCATCTCGTGCAGCACGTTCTCCACGAGCACGACCGAGCCGTCGACCAGGATCCCGAAGTCGATCGCGCCCATCGAGATGAGGTTCGCGGGCATGCCGAGCAGATAGAGGCCGGTGAAGGCCGAGAGGAGCGAGAGCGGGATGATCACCGTGACGATCAGTGAGCCGCGCAGCATCCGGAGGAAGAGCCACACCAAACCGAGGATCAGCAGGAAGCCCTCGATGAGGCTCTTGTGCACGGTGGAGAGGGTGCGGTCGACGAGCTGCGTCCGATCGTAGAAGGGCTCGATGGTCATCCCCTCCGGGAGGATCCCGTCCTCGAGCTCCGCGACCTTCTCGTGCACGCCCGCCAGCACGGAGGAGGGGTTGGCCCCGCGGCGCAGGAGCACCACGCCCTCGACCACCTCGGGCTCCATGTCGAGCCCGACGGTGCCGCGCCGCGGCGTCGCGGACTGGATGACGCGCGCGACGTCGCCGACGGTGATGGGCATCCCGTCGTCGACGCGCACCACCACCGCCGCGATGTCCTCGGGGCCGCGCAGCACGCCCACCCCGCGGATCCCCAGCTCCTGCTCCCCGTTGCGCATGAAGCCGCCACCGACGTTGACGCTCGCGCGCTCGAGCGCCTCGGCGACGTCGGCGAGCGTCAGATCGTGAGCCTCGAGGCGCGCGGTGTCCGCCTCGACGTGGAGCTCCTCCAGGTAGCCGCCGAACGGCATCACGTCGGCCACGCCCTCCACCTGGCGCAGGATGCGGGGCACGATCCACTCCTGCGCCGAGCGCAGCTCGTAGAGATCGTGCCGGTCACTCGAGAGGCGGTAGAGGAAGACCTCCCCGAGCGGCGTCGCGTCGGCGGCCAGCCGCACGTCGGCGTCGTCGGGGACGTCGGCGGTCGCGAGCCGCTCCTGGATCAGCATCCGTGACCGGAACACGTCCGCGTCGTCGTCGAAGGTCACGAAGATCAGCGAGAGGCCGAAGAGGCTCTCGCTGCGCATCGCGATCGCGCCTGGGACACCGTTCAGCACGCGCTCGATCGGCACGGTGAGCTGCCGCTCGACCTCCTCGGGCGGCAGGCCCGGCCGCTGCGCGATGACGCCGACCTGGAGGTTCGTGACGTCGGGGAAGGCCTCGATCGGCGTGTTCAGATAGGCGTGCACGCCGTACGCGGCGAGCGCGAGGGTGACGAGGAGCGCGGCGAGCCGGCGCTCGACGCAGAGTCGAATCAGGGCGTGAAGCATGCTCGGCGATGTCCGTCAGCGAAGGAGCTCGGCCTGGCCGTCGAGCAGGAGGGCGCCTCGAGTCACGATGCGCTCGCCGCGGGCGAGCCCGCTGAGCACCGGCGCCCGGCCGGCGACCGGCGCGCCGATGTGCACCTCCCGGCGCGCGAAGGTCCGCGGGCCTCGCTGCACGAAGACCACCGAGCGGCCGCCCTCCTTGACGAGCACGGACGAGGTCGGGATCCCGACGCCCGCCTCGCGCACCTCGATCTCTGCGCGCGCGTACATCCCGGCGCGCAGCCGCGGGGCGATCTCGTCGTCGAGCGCGAGGTAGACCGGACCGCGTCGCGTCTGGGGATCGACCGCGCCGCCGACCGACTCGACGCGCGCCGAGACCGGCTCGCCCACCGACGCGAGCGACACGCGCGCGGGCTCGCCCGCCGCGATCAGCGGCAGCTCGCGCTCGAAGACGTGCGCGACCACCCACACCGCACCAGGCTCGCCGAGCACGAGCAGCGGCTCGCTCCCCGCCTCGACCGCGGCGCCCACGCT
>JAEZBP010000716.1 GCA_023427125.1 Pseudomonadota bacterium
GGGGCGGGCCCGGTATGTTGTTCAAGCCGAAGTTCCGGCGGCTCTCGGACGAGTACCCGCACGTGCGGTTCTTCGTCTGCGACGGCGAGCGCGCGCCGAACGCGCGCAAGACCGTCCACATCGAGAACCTCCCGTACTTCGGCCTCTACGAGCGCGGGAAGTTCGTCGAGGGGTTCACCACCACGCGCGAAGAGGGCTTCCGAGAGCTGCTCGAGGCCCGCTTCGGGAAGCCGCCGGCGTGAAGCCCGCCGAGGCGCGACGGCTCGCCGAGGCGTACTCGCTCGAGGAGCTCGCGCACGCCGCCTCGCACCTCGGCAGCGAGGAAGATCCGGAGATCGAGATCGCGGGCGAGGACCACGGCGAGAAGCTGACGCACGTCCTCCTCGCGATGCGCATTCGAGAGCGCGTCGAGCTGGCCGGCGATCCACTGCGCGAGGCCTTCCGCGCGGTGATGGCCGAGGTCCGGCACGTCCTGACCAACGAAGACTGACGCTACGCCACCGCGGGGTGGACGCCGGACTCGCCGGCGATCTGCGGCAGCACGATGGTGAAGACCGTCTCGCCCGGCCGGCTCTGGACCGAGATCGTTCCGTCGTGGTCGTCGACGATCTTGCGGACGATCGCGAGGCCGAGGCCGGTGCCGCCGACCTTGCCGTGCGTGGTGAACGACTCGAAGAGCGCGTCCGAGATCTCCTCCGAGACGCCGGGCCCGTCGTCGGTGAAGCGGAGGACGAGCGCGCCCTCCTCTCCCCGGCCGACGTCGATGTCGAAGCGGCCGCCCCGCGCGCCGATCGCCTCGGCCGCGTTGCGCGCGAGGTTGTGCACCGCGCGCTGGATCTTGTGCTCGTCGAAGCGCGCGATGCCCTTGTCGCGCAAGGTCAGCCCGATCGCGACGTTGCGCGACTCGAGCTCCCGCTCGAGCTGCGCCGTGATCTCCTCGAAGAACTTCTTCAGGTAGACCTTCCGCACCCAGACCGAGCGGTCGCCGCGCGCGAACGCGATCGTCTCCCGCGTCATCGCGTTGATCAGCTCGACCTGGCGCAGCACCGACTCGGCGAGCCGCTGCCGCTCGTCTTGCGCGTCCTCGTTCACCAGGATCTGCACGTAGCCGCTGATGATCGTCATCGGCGTCTTGAGGTCGTGGAGCACGCTCGAGAGGAGCTGGCCGATCGTGCTGAGGCGCTCCTGCTTGCGTTGCTGGCTGCGCGCGCTCGCCAGGCCGATGGCGGTCGCGATGTGGTTCGCGATGAGGCTCGCGGCGCGGACGTCCTCGTCGGTGAAGGGGCTTTGGCCCTTGTTCTTGTTGAGCAGCTCGAGCGCGCCGCTCCCGTCCTCCCAGCCGAGCGGCACCGCCAGCACCGAGCGGGGGTGATAGCCGACGCGGTGCGCGATGTCCTTCGCGTGGCGGTCGTCGTCGTCGACGTCGTTGACCACCTGCGGCCGGCGGTGCCGCGCCACCCAGCCCGAGATGCCCTCGCCCCGCGGGATCGTCTGTCGCTTGATCGCGTCGGGGTGCCCGCCGACCGCCGACCGAAAGCGCAGATCGCCGCTCGGCTCCGCGATCAGGATCGCGCCCGCCTCGGCGTCGATCGCGCGCACCGCGCGCGCGAGCACGCCCTCGAGGAGCTCGTCGAGCTCGCTCGCGCTCGCCGACACCTGCGCGATCTCGAAGAGCACGTCGAGCTCGCGGACGCGCCGCTCGAGCTGCTCCTTGATGTCGAGCAGCTCCATGTTCTTGTTGATGACGGAGATGAAGAGCTTGCCGTTCTCGATGGAGACCGCCGCCTGCGTGGCCAGCGCGGAGAGCAGCGCCTCGTCGTCGGGCGTGAAGTGGCCGGCGCGCTTGTTGAGCACCTGCACGACGCCGAGCGTGCGGCCGTGCCGGTTCTTCATCGGCACGCAGAGCGTCGTCCGAGTGCGATAGCCGGTGCGCCGATCCCACTCCGCGTCGAAGCGAACGTCTTGGTAGGCGTCCTTGATGTTCAGCTTCTCTCCGCTCCGGGCCACCCACCCCGCCAAGCCCTCGCCGACCATCAGGCGGATCTCCGAGCTCGCCTGCCCCTCGGCGACGCGCGAGACCAGATGCGTGCCGTCGTCGTCCAGCAGGTAGATCGTGGAGCGGTCGGCGTCGATCACCTCGGTGATGCGCGAGGCCACGAGGGCGAGGAGCTCGTCGAGGTCGAGGGTGGACCCGAGGGCCGCGCTGATGTCGGAGAGCGCGCGCGTCTTCGCCTGCTCGCGCGCCAGCGCGCGTTCCAGCCGCGCGATCGTCACCTCCGCGGCGAGCGCCTCTTCGGGAGGAGAGCCCATCGGCGCGACGATCCCACGAACGCCGCGCTCGTTTCAATCGCGGCGTGCTCGCCTTGAGATCCGTGGTCGCCTCTCGTCGGTCTCGCGTTCGGGGCCGCGACGCGCGCGCGACTTCGCACCCAGAGGACACTGAATGCTTGCTCAGGTACGGGAGACATCCGTACAGTAGGCGCCGATGGCCGAGGGAGCGTTCGAGAGGCCCGCCGCGCCGTGGATGGCGCCACGCGGGCTCGAGTCGGTGCTGGAGACGTGGCGCGGCGACACCTCGCTCGCGCGCAACGTCCTGCTCGATCACACCATCGCAGCGTCGCCCGCGAGCCTCGCGGCGATCCCCGAGGATCTCTCGCCGAGCGTCGCCGCCGCGCTCGCGAAGCGCGGCGTCGAAGAGCTCTACGCGCACCAGGCCCGCGCCTTCGCGCTCGCCCGCGCGGGCTCGCACCTCGTCGTCGCCACGCCCACCGCCTCCGGCAAGAGCCTCTGCTACAACCTCCCCGTCCTCGATCGGCTCGCGTCGGAGCCCGACGCGCGCGCTCTCTACCTCTTCCCCACCAAGGCCCTCAGCCGCGATCAAGAGGAGGCCCTGCGCGCGCTGATGAGCGACGCCGGCGTCCCGCAGGGCGCCGTCACCTACGACGGCGACACCCCCGGGGACGCGCGCCGCGCCGCCCGCGAGAAGAGCGGCATCCTCCTCTCGAACCCGGACATGCTGCACGCCGGGATCCTCCCCCACCACGCCTCGTGGTCGCGCTTCTTCGCGAACCTGCGCTTCGTCGTCGTCGACGAGCTCCACACCTACCGCGGCGTCTTCGGGAGCCACCTCGCCAACGTCCTCCGGCGGCTCGTGCGCGTCGCGCGCTTCCACGGCGCCGAGCCGACGTTCATCTTCGCCTCGGCGACCATCGGCAACCCCAAGGAGCACGCCGAGCGCATGCTCGGCCAGCCGGTCGAGCTCCTCGATCGGAGCGGCGCGCCGGCCGGCGAGCGCCACGTGATCCTCTACAACCCGCCCGTCGTGAACGCCGAGCTCGGCATCCGCGCGAGCTACGTGAAGACGGCGGTGAGCCTGGCGACCGATCTGGTGCGCGCCGAGGTGCCGACGCTCGTCTTCGGCCAGTCGCGCAACAACGTCGAGGTGATGCTCAAGTACCTCCGCGATCGCCTCGAGCAGGACAAGATCGATCCCGAGCTCATCCAGGCCTATCGCGGCGGCTACCTCGCCGACACCCGCCGGCGCATCGAGCGAGGCCTGCGCAGCGGCGCGGTGCGCTGCGTCGTCGCGACCAACGCGCTCGAGCTCGGCATCGACATCGGCAGCCTCGACGCGGTCGTCTGCGCCGGCTACCCGGGCAGCGTCGCCGCGCTCTGGCAGCGCTTCGGGCGCGGCGGCCGTCGCCAAGGGCCGAGCCTCGCGCTGCTCGTGACCTCCAGCATGCCGCTCGATCAGTACGTCGCGAACGACCCGCGCTTCTTGACGGGGGCGCCTGTCGAGCACGCGCGCATCGATCCCGACAACGTCGAGATCCTCGTCTCGCACCTCAAGTGCGCGGCCTTCGAGCTGCCCTTCGAGGAGGGCGAGCCCTTCGGCGACGTGCCGCCGGAGGCGGTGAAGGACGCGCTCTCGTTCCTCGAGCAGCACCGGGTCGTGCACGGCACGCCGAACGGCGCCGGCAAGATCGTCTGGCACTGGGCTACCGACGCCTACCCCGCGAACCACGTCTCGCTGCGGAGCGTCGGCTGGGACAACTTCGTGATCATCGATCTCGATCACGATCGAACGATCGCGGAGATGGACTGGCGCGCGACGCACACGATGCTGCACGAGCAGGCCATCTATCAGCACGAGGGCGAGCAGTACCAAGTCGAGAAGCTCGACTACGAGAACCACAAGGCCTTCGTCCGCAAGGTCGCGCCCGACTACTACACGGACGCGATGACCTACACGCGGGTCTCGGTGATCTCGGAGGACGACGGCGCCTTCGTGCGCATCGGCGCCGGCGCCGGCGTGGCCGCGGGGCGCGGCGAGGTGAGCGTCGTCGAGAAGGTCGTCGGCTACAAGAAGATCAAGTTCCACACGCACGAGAACGCGGGCTACGGCGACGTGCGGCTGCCCGAGATGCAGATGCACACCAGCGGCTTCTGGCTGACGGTCGCCGAAGACGTGGTGCGATCGATGAGCGTGAGCCGCGCGGTGGTCGTCGACGCGCTGCGCGGGATCGGCAATGCGATGCACCTGGTCGCCGCGATCGGCCTGATGACCGATCCACGCGACCTCGGCCACACGATCGGCGATCGAAGCGACGGCGACGCGCCGCCGAGCTCGGGCGAGGGCGCGGGCTTCGATCCCACCCTCTTCTTCTACGACGCGGTGCCAGGCGGCGTCGGGCTCGCGCCGCGCCTCTTCGAGCAGCGCGAGGCGCTGTTGCTGCGAACGCGCGCGGCCATCGAGGGCTGCGGATGCGACGACGGCTGCCCGGCGTGCATCGGGCCCAACGCGATCGGTGGGCCGGGCGTGGAGCCTCTGTCCGCCCGACGCCGAGAGCTGGCGCTGGCACTGCTCGACGCGCTCGGCGTCGCCGCCACGCATTGACATGGACCTCAAGCGAAAGCTCTCGCGGCTGACGAGCGCGGGCCCGGGCGGG
>JAEZBP010000734.1 GCA_023427125.1 Pseudomonadota bacterium
CTCCTGCGCCGCGCCGAGGCCGACGGAGGCCCTGCCGCCGGCGCCGAGCCCGCGGGTGGAGCGCACGCCGAGCGCGATGCACACGTCGGCCGGGTGGTCGGCGAGCGCCTGTCGATCGGTGTTGGCCGCGACGAGCGTGACCCCTCCGACGCCTTGCCGCGCCATGTGTCGCAGTGCGTTTCCGCCCGCGCCTCCAACGCCGATCACTCGGACATCGGCTCCCATCGGTGCCATGCGACGCGGGTACCACGGCGCGACGAGCGAAGTGAAGAAAGCGGCGATCGGTTTGCCGGCGCCCGGCCGAGCTGCGCGCGCCAGCGGTTCGCTCGCTGGACACCGGGGATGGGAAGCGCCAGGGGTCGGTGCCGCATAGCTCGGCCCGCGCGCTCGCGAAGCGCGCGCACAGGCAACTCAGCGCGCCAGCTCTCCGCCGTAGCTCGTGATCGTGCGCTGTACCGCCTCGCGCTCGTCCGGAGTCTCGACCTCCACCTGGAGCACGAAGCGATGCGGCGTCGCGCGGTCCCGCCAGCGTGCCGTGCGAAACGCGCCGACCGAGACCCCCATGAACGTCCCGAGCAGACCGCCGAGCCCGGCGAACACGAGCACCATCCAGATCGTCGTCAGCGGGCTCGCGCTGCGCGAGCCCGCCATCAAGCCCACCACCATCCCGATCGCTGCGCCCGCGCCTCCGTAGTGCACGCTGAACGGCATGCCGAAGAGCGCGCGAGGACGAGGCTCGTGGCGCGGTGGGGGATCCGCCTCGGCGCGGACGCGCTCGGGGCCGACCCGCTCCTCGAGCTCGCGCACCGCCTCGTTCATCCGGTCCGAGGCGTGGAAGATCGCGGTCGTGCGCTCCATGGTGGACCTCCGTCCACTGCACGCGTGCAATCAGGGTGCCCTCCGGGAGTCGGCTGTCCGTGAGCGCCGGTGCGTGGCACTCTCGCAGCGCGAGGGGCGTTCTTGCGGCCCGCGCGCACCTTGTCGAGGAGGGCTCGAACATGCGCCGACTGAACAGCTGGGTCACTCCACTTCGCTCCTTGGTCGCCATCTCCGCGCTGGCGCTCGCCGCGCTCGCCCTCGGCGCTGCCAGCGCGGAGCCGGCGCGAGCTGCCCCCATCGGCCCCGACGCGAGCGAGCTCGAGGCGACGGAGCTGCAGGCCAGCTGCGGCAACATCCGCTGCGAGCCGGCGGAGGACTGCCGCTCCTGCTCGCAGGACTGCGGCGACTGCTGTGGCAACAACCGCTGCGAGCCGCCGGAGGACTGCCGCTCCTGCTCGCGCGACTGCGGCGACTGCTGCGGCAACCGCCGCTGCGAGCCGCCCGAAGACGAGCGCAGCTGCCCCCGCGATTGTGCGTGATGTAAGCCTCCGCCTCGGTGAGGATCCTCGGCAGAGACGAGGCACGGCGCTACCTCGTCGCGCACCTTGGGCTGATGCGCACCAGCGCGCGCGGCGCGGCGGGTGTGCGTCGGACGCTCGAGGCGCTCCGCTCGGTTCAGCTCGATCCGCTCGACGCGATCGGCACCAACGCCGATCTGGTCATGCTCGCGCGCGTCGACTCGATCGCGCGCGGCGACGTCTACCGCGCGACCCTGCCGCGCTACGCGTTCGAGCACTTCGCGAAGGAGCGCTGTCTGTTGCCCGCGGCCGCCTTCCCGCAGTATCGCGAGCGCTCGCTCGAGACGCCCTGGTGGCGCCTCCGCGATCGCTACGAGCGCGTCGATCCCGGCGTGCTCGACGCCGTCCTCCGAGAGGTGCGCGAGCGCGGTCCGATCGGCGCGGCGGCGCTGGCCGACCACGGCGCGGTCGAGCCTCTCGACTGGTCGGGCTGGAAGGGCACGGGCCGCATGACGACCATGGCCCTCGAGATCTTGTGGACGCGCTGCCAGGTCGTGGTCGCCGGGCGCACGCGCGACGGCGGCAAGCTCTACGACGTGCCCGAGCGCGCGCTGCCCGATCACCACGACGCGCCGGCCGAGCCCTTCGAGCGCTGGGCGCTGCTCGATCGCGTGCGGGCGGCCGGCCTCTTGGCGCGCGCGGGCGGCGCGCACTGGTCTTCGCTCGCGCCGGTGCGCGCCTCGCGCGTGCCCGACGAGCTGATCGAGGAAGGGGTGCTCGAAGAGGTGTGCATCGAGGGCGCGCGCCGTCCCTACCTCGCGCCCGCCGGCCTGCCCGCTCCCCGCACGCGCGACGACGGCCGCATGCGCATCCTCGGCCCGCTCGATCCGCTGCTTTGGGATCGAAAGCTCGTGAAGGAGGTGTTCGGCTTCGACTACGTGTGGGAGGTCTACAAGCCGAAGGCCGAGCGCCGCTTCGGCTGGTACGTCTGCCCGCTCCTCCATCGAGGCCGCCTGGTCGGCCGCCTCGGAGCGCGCATCGACGGACGCGCGATGATCGTCGAGCGGCTCTGGACGGAGGAGGGCGAGACGCTGGAGGAGGACGCGCTCGACGCCGCGCTCGAGCGTCACGCGATCGCCTGCGGCGCCGACGTGGTCCGGCGAGAGCGCGCTCGGCGCCGGTAGATCGGCACCGCCTGCGCTACGCTCCGCTCGCAATGCGGCGCTGGCGCGGGCTCAAGGGGCTGATTCACGACGCGATCGATCGCACGACCGAGCTCGTCGAGGAGGGGCACGAGTCGGTCTCGCGCTCGGTCGTCTCGGTGCTCTCGCTCGCCCCGCCGCTCGCCGAGCCGGTGCGCACGGTGGACGAGGTGCGCCGCTTCACGACCAAGGGCGTGCTCGGAACCATCCGCGCGGTCAACCGTGCCGTCGAGGCGATCACCGACGCCGGCATCGACGTCGCCGAGCACGTGGCCGCCGCGCGCGGCGCGGACCTCTCGAGCGAGCGTCCGG
>JAEZBP010000216.1 GCA_023427125.1 Pseudomonadota bacterium
GGGCATGGGCGCGGCGCGCCGTAACGACTTCGCGGCGGCGGTCGCCTCGCTCCGCCAGGCGCAGAGCGCGGTCGGCCGCCGGCACTCGATCACCACCGAGCTCCGCAACGAGCTGGCGCGCCGAGGCAGCAACCAGGTCGGCATCCTCCTCCAGCAGGGACGCTGCCCTCAGGCCCAGGCGCTCTACCGGCAGCTGCAGGAGGTCGGCGCCGGAGGCGACGCCCGCCGCCAATTCGGCGACTGGTGCCCCGCCCGCTGATGCCGGGCTGATCGGCCTGGCCTGAGTCTCGGCGCGAGCTCGAAGGCTTGGAGGGCCCCACGCGGGGGCCCTCAGCCGACTAATGCGCGGTGTGCTGGAAGGGGTCGTCGTCCGAGGAGCCGGGGGGCTCCTGGGCCCCGTCCTCGCCGCAGAACAGGATCGCGCAGTTGGTGTACTCGGACTCGCGGATCCGGTTGCAGAGCTCCACCAGATCGTCGTCGGCGTCGACGACCGAGCCTTCGACCGCCCGGCCCGAGTCCTCGTCGTAGCGGCAGCCGTCGAGCGCCACCCACCGGCCACGAAACTCGTCGCGACGGCAGATGTCGTCCCAGGCTAGGCGCTCCATGAGGTTCTCCCAGACGCCCGAGGTGCGGCTCCGGAGGGATGAGCCTCGGAGCAGCGAGCGGGCAGACCAGCCGGACAAGAGTCCCATGTTTGCTTCCAGGGGTGGCTCGCGATGCCCCACCCTGTGGCTGCGGGGCGCCCGTGCCGGGGCTGCGAGATGACCTGAGCCGCGGCTATACGCGGGGGGGATGAGCCGGTCAAGTTCATGGACACGGGGGCTCCATCGAGAGCTGCTCGGGCTCGACGGTCCGTAGTTTCCCTGACATCCCCGCCGAGCGCAACCACGGCGAGTCCTCGGCCGTTTTCCCGTTCCGATGGCGGATTTGACAGCGCGATCCGCAATTAGCAGGGTTCCGCGAGCGCGAGCGAACAGGATGACGGATGCGATCGCGGCACTCGAACGGCTGACCGACGCGGTGGGCCGAGCCAAGGGACTCGACGAGCTCCTCGAGCGAGCGCTGGAGTGCCTGAACCGGGCCCTCGAGGCGAGGCGCGTCGCGGTCCTCCTCTTCGATGAGGGCTCGGTCATGCGCTTCGTCGCGCGGCGGGGCTTGAGCGATGAGTACTGCCGTGCGGTCGAGGGGCACTCGCCCTGGGCGCCCGATGAGGGCGACGCGCAGCCCTTCTGCGTCGAGGACACGCGGAGCGACGCGGCGCTCGCGCCTTATCTGCCGGTGCTCGAGCGGGAGGGGATCCGCTCGCTGGTCTTCGTGCCCCTCGCGTTTGGCGGGCGGCTGCTGGGCAAGTTCATGCTCTATTACGACCGCCCGTGCAGCCTCGGGCCGGCCGAGCTGCAGGTGGCGCGGGTCGTGGCCGGGCAGATCGCGTTCGCCGTCGCGCAGATGCGGAGCCGCGCAGAGCTCTCGCGCGCGAACGACGAGCTCGAGACCATCCTCGGCGCGGTGAGCGAGGGGATCGCGGTACACGCGCCGGATGGGGCGCTCCGGTACGTCAACGCAGCCGGCACGCTGCTCGTGGGCGAGGACGGATCGCCGCGCGCATCGGGGGCCCAGCTCAGCTCGCGCTTCGAGCTCTACGGGGAGGACGGGCAGGCGATCTCCCCCCGCGAGCTCCCCAGCGGCGTCGCGCTCGCGACGGGTGAGGTGACTCACGGGTCCTTCCGCGCCCGCTCGCGCCAGAGCGGCGAGGATCGGTGGTTCCGCGCGACCGCTCAGCCCGTGCACGACGAGGGAGGCCTCCGCTTCGCCGTCACCATGTTCAGCGACATCACCGAGCACCGGCGCGCCCTCGACGCCGCGCACGAGGCGGAGCTCCGCAAGGACGAGTTCCTCGCGATGCTCGGGCACGAGCTGCGCAACCCGCTCTCGCCGATCGTCACCGCGCTCGCGCTGATGGAGATGGACGAGGGCGGGCACTTCGCCCGCGAGCGCGCGATCATCGGTCGGCAGGTGCGGCACATGCTCCGGCTCGTCGACGATCTCCTCGACGTGTCGCGGATCACGCGCGGCAAGCTCCAGCTGAACCGGCAGACCCTCGACGCGCGCGACGTGGTGCGCCGCTCGGTCGAGATGGTGAGCCCCCTCATCGAGCAGCGCGGGCACCGCGTGGACGTGGACCTCTCCGGCGATCCCCTGTGGGTGGACGGCGACGCCGACCGACTCGGCCAGGTGGTCTCGAACCTGCTGACGAACGCGGCGAAGTACACCGAGCCGGGTGGACGGGTGCAGGTGCGCGCCGCGCAGCGCGGGAGCACGGTCACGATCGCCGTGACCGACGACGGCGTGGGCATCGAGCCCGAGCTGCTGCCCCAGCTCTTCGAGCTCTTCGTGCAGGGCCGACAGCGTCTCGACCGGGCGCGCGGGGGCCTCGGCCTCGGCCTCGCGATCGTCCGCCGCATGGTGGAGCTGCACGGCGGCGAGGTCAGCATCGCGAGCGAGGGCCTCGGCCGCGGGACCACGGCCAGCGTGTCCCTGCCGATCGCGACGCTCCGTCGCTCCGCGCCGCCGCCGAGCCGCTGCATGGAGGTCGAGCCGGTGCCGGCGCAGCGGGATCGCGTGCTGGTCGTCGACGACAACGTCGACGCGGCCGACACCATCGCCAGCACGCTCGGCGCCCTCGGCTACGTCACCGCCGTCGCCTACGATGGCCCCTCGGCGCTGGAGGAGGCCGCGCGCTTCGGTCCAAACGTCGCAGTGCTGGACATCGGCCTCCCGGTGATGGACGGCTACGAGCTGGCAGAGCGGCTGCGCGGGCGGCACGACGCGCTGCGGCTCATCGCGCTCACCGGCTACGGTCAGGAGCGGGACCGCAGCCGCGCGCTCGAGTCCGGCTTCGCCGAGCACCTCGTCAAGCCGGTGGAGCTCCCCGCGCTGATCGGCGCGATCACCGCGGAGGGCTGACCGCGCGCCGGCCGGCGAGGAGCAGCCAGGCGTAGAGCCCGGCGCCGACGAGCAGCGCGAACGCGAGCTTGAGGCCGTAGGGGATCACCGGCTCGTGGAGCTGGCTGATGGTGCCCTCGATCAAGCCGGCGCCGATCAGGATCGGGATGGCGCCCACGACGCGGCGGGCGGCGCGCCGCGCCTCGTGGACGAGCGCGTCGCGGCGAGACCGCCGCCCCGGGACGAGCAGGCCGCGCGCCAGCAGGAGGCCGGCCCCACCCGCCACGAAGATCGCGGTGAGCTCCGGGATGCCGTGCGGGAGGATCCACGCCCAGAAGAACAGGTCCTGCCCGGCTTGGTGGTACTCCATCGCCAGCGCGCCGAGCGGGACGCCGTTGTAGAAGAGCACGGAGACGGTCCCGACGCCGAAGGTGATGCCGAGCGCGAAGACCAGGAAGCTCACCTTGATGTTGTGGGTGAAGAGGAAGCTCGAGAACTCCGCGGCGCGATCCCCGGCGTGGCCCTCGCGCTCGTGCTCCCGCGCGACGCGCTCGTCGGGCGACCACGCCTGATGCTGCTCGGGGATGAGGACCGAGAGCGCGTCGGCGTCATTCGCGACGGCCGTGGCGCCGACCGCGCCGCCCGAGAAGAGGAGGAGCGCCGAGAGCGCGATGGCCCGCCACTCCTCGCGGAAGAGCCGCGGGAAGCCCTCGAGGAAGAAGCGCACGACATGCCGGAGTCGCCGCCCCGATCCTGCGTGGACCCGCGCGTACGAGCGCGCGACGAGATCGTTCAGGTAGTCGGTCACCGAGGCGTCGGCCAGCTCGGTGCGGGCGCGGATCAGATCGGAGGAGACGCTTCGATAGAGCTTACCGAAGCGCCGCGCGCCCTCGATGTCGAGGGAGCGGAGCCCATCCCGCTCGACTCTCGCCAGGAGCGCCTCGAGCGCGTCCCAGTCGGGACGGCGCTCGAGCAGGAAGCGGTTCACGTCGAAGCCGCGCACGGACGCGAGGATAGCACCTGCTACCCTGCTCCCCGTGCAGAGCGCCTACGTCATCCGCACGCCGGAGAACGTGACCTTCGAGTTCGAGCTGGCCGGCGTCTCGGCCCGTGCGCTCGCGTGGTTCGTGGACGTCCTCGTCATGCTCGCGCTGATCACGGTCGCGCTGCAGGTGATCGGGAGCTTCGTGTCGGTGGCGGGAGGCCTCGCGACGGCGCTGATCTTCGTCGCGGTCTTCCTCGTCCAGTGGTGGTACACGGCGCTCCTCGAGTGGCTGTGGGGTGGGCAGACGATCGGGAAGCGCATCGTCGGCCTGCGCACGCTCAGCGAGCGCGGCGTCCGCATCGACCTCGTTCAGTCGATCGTCCGCAACCTCGTCCGGATCGTGGACCTGCTCCCCGGGCTCTACCTCGTCGGCGGGGTCAGCGCGCTCCTCGACCGTCATGGGCGGCGGCTCGGCGACCTCGCGGCGGGCACGATCGTGGTGCGCGAACGCAAGACGCCGGCACCCTCGGTCGTGGTGCCCGAGGCGGAGCGATACAACACCTTCGTCAACGATCCATCGATCGCGCTCGCGACCCGGCGCATCACCGCGCCCGAGCGCGACGCGATGATCAGCCTCAGCCTGCGTCGCGAGGAGCTGCCGATCGCCACGCGGCGGGAGCTCTTCGCGCGCCTCGCGGCGCACCTCGAAGATCGGCTCGGGGTCGCGCGACCGCCGCATTTCTCCGAGGAGAAATACGTGCTGAACCTCACCGCGGTCGCGCTGCGATAACAGGCGCGCTGAGTTGCTTGGCGCGCGCGCGAGCGCGCGGGCCTAGCGACGCGGCGCTGACCCCCTGGCGCATCCCCGGTGTCCAGTCAGCCGGAACCGCTCGCTCGGCGCGCCGTGGTCTTGCGATCAGAGGTCGCCGAGGCCGAGATCGCCGCCGCCGCCGGAGTCGCCGCCGCCGGAGCTGCCGCCCGAGTCGCCGCCGCCTGCGCTGTCGAACTCCTCGACGCCGTCCTCGCTACGGCCGCCACCCGAGCGGTCGGTCGAGAGGGTGGGCTGGCGCCGCCGGTCGCGCGCCGCGTTCCCCTCGCCGCCGCTGTTGTTGTCGTTGTCGACGCCCCCGCGGCCCTGGACGACGTGATCGCGCGCGTCGTCGATCGCGTAGACCAAGTAGCCGCGACCGCGGGTCGTCACCGGCACGCCGGAGACCATCTCGCGCTGCTCGGTCCACTCGAAGCGCAGCACGTTGCCCTGCGCCGTGCCCTGGATGCGGCCGCGCCGCTCGTCCTTCGTGTACTCCCCGATGACCTGTGCGCCGGTCTGGACCATGTGCATCTCGCCGTACTGGGGCGAGTGCCACACGCCGCTGAACGAGCCGCCCTGCGGCATCGGTCCCTGAGGAATGTTCACGCCGGATCCGCCGCAGCCGCCCACGAGAGAGAGCGCAGCTCCGAGCACCATCGCAGAGATCGTTCGCATTTTTGCCAGTCTCCTCGGCTAGAAGCGGGGAGGCCAACCATAGTCCACCGCCGCAACGAATCGCAACGCGCTTGGACGCACGAGGGCGCGGATCGTGCGCCCTGCCGAGGGTCGCCTACTCGATCGACGGGAGGTCGGCGGCGTAGCAGAGCACCCGCTCGTGGCCCTGCGCGAGGCCCCACAGCTCGCCGAGACGCGGGTCGACGG
>JAEZBP010000224.1 GCA_023427125.1 Pseudomonadota bacterium
CGCGCGAGCCCAGTCGAGGCGCGCGAGCGACGCCAGGCAGCCCGCGCCCGGGTACTCCCGCTCCTGCCCGCAGCGCTCGAGGGCGCCGAGGACGGCCTCGCGCTCGCTCGGATGCTCGGCCAGGTACGCAGGCGCGTCGAAGCCGTAGTCCCTCACGAGCTCGTCGGCGGTCGGTGCGCGGGCGCTCTCTCCCTGCGCTTCTTCTACACCGACCGGCGCGCGGCGTTGCCGGCACTGGTGCGCGGTGGGCACCCGAGCGCACGCGCCGTCGAAGAGCCGGCGGAGGCGAGGGTCGGTCGCGTTCCACAGCGCCATGCCGATCCGATCGCGGTGCGCCACGAGCTCGGCGTCGAGGGCCACGATGGCCGCCGCCCCGCCCTCCATGCGCGCGAGGGTGTCGATCGCCACGCCCGCCTCGTGCTCGGCGTCGTAGCCGCCCTCGACCTGGACGACCGCGCGCACCGCCTCGACCAGACCGTCGGGGATCGGCAGCGGCCTCCCCCGCTGCGCGAACACGCGACCGCGATGGAACTGCAGGAGCGCGCTCGGCGGCACCCCCGGCCGGCCGATCACCGCCTCGACGATCGGCGCCGGGCACCGGGCGAGGCCGACCCACACCACCGCGCGGAGCGCCGCCGAGCGCTCCTCGTCGGACGCCTGCGCCTGCGCCCACTCGCAGAACGCGGGCGTCGCGCAGTACTCGATCAGCCGGCCGTGGGTGCTCGCCAGCTGCTGGGACGTCGCCCCCGCCGCGCTCGCCGCATCGACCGCCGCTGCGAAGCGATCGCCCATCGCGCGATCGCCGCGGCAGAGCTGATCGCGCACGTAGGCGCGCGGCGGCCGATCCTCCGCCCACTGTCCTCGGAAGCTCTCGACGGACGCCGGCAGCGGCGCGTCGAAGCGAGCCGGGACGCGCGCCGGTCGCGCGGAGAGCCGCGCGTACAGGAAGCCGTCGTCCGCGCGGGCGACCTCGACGTCGGGTGAGGCGCCCTCGACGAGCGGCGTGGGGCCGGGCTGCTTCGCGCAATTGCATCCACCGGCGAGCAGCGCGAGGAGGATCGCCGAGCGTGATCGGTATCGCATCGCGCACCGTACGTCCGTTCCCGACGATTTCCTCCTCGAGCACCGCGCGCCGCGCGACGCCGTCCTGCCAGCCGGACAGCGGCGTGCCGAGCGTGCACGGCAGCACCTCGTCAGCGGCGTCCGAACGCGCCCCAGCCCTGCTGCTCGGGGTACTCGCGCCACGGCCCCTCGCACCACGGGCTCCATGCGCAGCCCTCGCAGGGCGGGCCCTTCGCCTTGCCCTCGGTGCGACGCCACGTCGAGAAGCCGAAGAGCGCGCCGTCGAGATCGACGACCGTCGTCTCCGGGATGAGGCTCTCGACCACCGCGTCCTCGAGGCCCGGCATCAGACACGGCGGCAAGGCCTCGGTGACCACCTCCATGCCGAGCTCGCGCCCGACACGGACCGCGCCGGCCATTCGCTCCGCCGCGAGCTCGATCGGCGGCGCGACCTCTTCGTAGCGCTCCGCCGCCGTGCCCACGAGGTGCACGAGCGCGAGCTGCGCGCGGGGCACGCCGAGGCCGTGGAGCAGGCGCACCGTGTCATCGAGCACGTCGAGGTTCTGGCGAACGACGACGGTGTTGGTGATCACCCGCGCGGGCGAGCGCACGGCGTTCTCGATCCCGCGCACCGTCTGCTCGAACGCACCCCGCGCCTTCGTGAGCGCGTCGTGGGTCGCGGCGTCCGGGCCGTGCAGCGCGGGGGAGATCTCCGTGACGCCGGCACGAACGAGCCGATCGACGAGCTCGGGGTAGCTCAGCATGCGCCCGTTGGTCTGCACCTGGATCGGCGCGTAGCCGATCGCGCGCGCCGCGCGTACGAGCTCCACGAGGTCGCGCCGGATCGTGGGCTCGCCCCCCGTCAGCACGATCCCGCTGCCCGGCCGCCACGCCTCGTGCATGCGCCGCACGACCTCGGCGGCGTCGATGAAGCCGACCTCGCGCCGCTTCTCTCCCTGCGCGCAGAACACGCAGCGGTTGTTGCACGCGAAGCCGATCTTCACGTCCGCGCGGCTCATGCGCCCTCCGGGTTTCCGACGCACCCGGGGCGAGCGACGGCCGCGATCACGGATCTCCGCAGGGCTGCACGAAGTGAGTGCGAGGTCGGTCGGTCGTCCAGCGCTCGAGCACCTCACGCACGCGCGGATCACCGTCGCCGAGCTTCTCGAAGAGGTAGTCCTGGATGCCCTTGTGCACGGCGCACCAGCGACTGTCGCGCATGCGGCCGAAGATCGAGCCCTGCGTCCGGTGGCTCACCACCGGGCACACCCCGCAGTAGGGGTTGTACGCGCAGCTCGCGCAGTCGGGCTGAGCGTCGAGGTTCGACGCGATCGCGATGGCGCGCACCGTCGGGTGGCCCATGAGCTGGCGGTAGCTGCTCTCTCCGACGCGGCCGATCTGGAAGGTGTCGTCGCCGTCCTCGTGGAGCATCCGGCCCTCGTCGCACGTGAAGATTCGGCCGTCGTAGCCATAGGCGACCTGACCGATCCCGGCGCCGCACGGGCTTCGAATGTCGAGGTAGTTGGGATCTTCGGCGCGCAGGATCTTCGTCAGGAAGATCGCGGCGTAGCGCTCGACGATCTGCCGGCCGTCGAGCGCTCGCTCGATCATGCGATCGACCGCGCGCCGATAGAACGCCATGTACTCGCCGACGTCGTAGCCGATGCGATGCCCGCTCTTGCCGGCGAAGCCGAAGGGATCGAGCGGGCGGAGGAAGAGCGCGCGACAGCCGAGGTCGAGGTAGGTGTCGACGATGTCGTCGGCGCGAGCGAGCGCGGCGCGCGTGACCGTGAGGAGCGCCTCGACGCGATAGACCTGAGGATCGAGCCCCATCTCCTCGTAGGCCTCGTTGATGCGGCGCATCCACCGCGCGGCCGACGCGAAGGCGCTGCCGCCGGCGAGCTTGCGCTGCTTGTCGTGGAGGTCCGGCGGGCCGTCGATGCTCGTGCAGATCTGCACGCGGTGCTCGAGGAGCCACGCCAGCTTCTCCTCGTCCATCGCCGCGAGGTTGGTCACCAGCGTGAAGTCGATCGACTTGCCGAGCGCGCGGTTGCGCTCGAGCGCGTACTCGACGGCGTGCTTCAGCACCGGGAAGTTGAGCAGCGGCTCGCCGCCCTGCAGCTCGATCGTCACCGCGGGTGAGGTCGTCGCGAGCGCGAGATCGATCGAGCGCGCGGCGACCTCGCGCGTCATGTCGGTGGACAGCGCGTTCATCGGCGCGCGCGAGGCGTGGCAGTAGAGGCACGTCTCGTTGCACCGGCGCGTCAGGACGAGGATGTGGAGGTTCGGCCCGTGACGCAGGAAGCGCTTGCGCAGCGCGATGCCCTCCTCCGCTCGCTCGCGGCAGAAGCCGTCTTGCAGCAGGTTGCGCTCGCGCAAGCGCGAGGCGAGCTCACCGCGCGGATCGACCCGCCCGGCGGCCAGGTCGGCGAAGTCCGGGCGACTCAGCACGATCCAGCTGCCCTCGACGCCGGTGACCACCACCCGCCCGGCGACCTCGCGAAAGCGCACGTACGCCGGGCGCGCACCCGGGCCCCCTTCGTTCTCGCTCGCGCGTGTGCTCATGAGCGCCTCCGAGCGACCGCGATCGGAGGCCGCTTGGCTCGTCGTAGAAGCTCCCGGAGCGAGTGGCGTTGACGCCGATCAAGGCCCCGCAGGCTCAACTGGGAGCAGACAGCGCGAGGCGCTTCATCATCTTCGACAGCCCATACCGCGAGAGCCCGAGCAGCTCGGCCGCGCGCGTCTGGTTCCCCCGCGTGCGATCCAGCGCCGACCGGATCAGCCGCCGCTCGAGCGCGTCCGTCTGCCCCTTCAGATCCAGCTCGTCCACCGCCAGCGCCTCCTCCTCGCCGCGCACCAGCGGCGACAGATGCGAGACCTCGATCGTCTCGTCGGCCAAGACGAGCGCGCGACGCACCTCGTTCTCGAGCTGCCGCACGTTGCCCGGCCACGCGAACGCGCGCAGCGCCGCCATCGCCGCGCGATCGATCCGCACCCGCCGGCCCGGCGCGTGCCGCTCGAGGAAGGCGTGCACCAGCGGCGCCACGTCCTCGGGGCGCT
>JAEZBP010000336.1 GCA_023427125.1 Pseudomonadota bacterium
GGCGCGTCGTACCCGCTCGCGAGCAAGAGCTCCTGCAGGTAGCGGGCGCTCTCGCGATGGAGCGCCCGAAAGAAGTCCGGCAGGTTGTCGCGGGTCGGCGTGACGGTCAGGTGCTCGTGGGTCGGGAGCAGCTGTCCGTGATGGATCTGGACGCCGGTCTTCTGCTGCGCGAGGGCCAGCGCATACAGGTAGCCCTGATGGACCTCCGGCGTGCTCGGGGTCCAGAGGAGCTTGCGGAACGAGGTCCGCCGCGTGATCGCGAAGGTCCCGTTCGCCACCGTGATCCGCGGCGCCGTCACGCCGCCGCGCGCCATCACCGCGCGTGCCGGATCGGCGCGCATGTGATCTCGGGCATTTACGAGCACGAATCGGCGGAGGTGGCGGAGCTCGACCGGCGGCCGCCACTTGGATTGCGCTCCGAGACCGCGGGCTGATCACGACCGCGATCCAGAACGGCGAGGCGCGCTGGGCGCACCGAATCGCGCTAGACTGCCGTCGTGCGCCTTCCTCCCGATCGAGGCCCGCTTCTGGGCGGCCGCAGATCGCGCGACCGAGCTCTTCATGGGCACCGCCAACGTCAAGAAGGCCCTGGTCAAGCTCGCGCAGACCCTCGAGGCGAGCGGCATCCATTACGCCATCGCCGGCGCGATGGCGCTGAACGAGCTCGGCTACGAGCGCGTCACCGCCGATGTCAACGTGCTGCTGACCCGGGAGGGCCTCGAGCGCTTCAAGAGCGAGCACCTCGGCCGCGGGTACGTGGAGAAGTTCCCTGGGAGCAGGAGCCTGCGGGACACGGAGAACAACGTGGGATCGACGTGCTCATCGCCGGTGACTACCCGGGCGACGGCAAGCCGAAGCCGGTGCGCTTCCCCGATCCGGCGATCGCGATCCGTGGGGCCAAGGTCGCGCTGCTCCCGACCGAGCGCCTCGTGGAGCTGAAGCTCGCCTCCGGAATGAGCGCGGTCCATCGCCTCAAGGATCTCGCCGACGTGCTCGAGCTCGTCAGGCACGCTCGCCTCCCGCGTGCGCTGGCGGACACCCTCGATCCGTCCGTGCGCGCGAAGTACCTGGAGCTGTGGGATGCCGCGCAGGTCGTAGATCCCGAGTGATCCGGCGACGACGACCTTGCGCCAACGCAAATCGCGTAGGAGGTCGCTGGCGGTGATGTAGGGCACCCCGGCGATCCTTGTAGGAAATCCCGGCGACCCTTGTAGGAAATCCCGGCGTTCCTCGTAGGAAACGCCGGTGATCCGTGTAGGAGGCTCCGGTGGTCTTGTAGGAACTTTCCTACGCATAAACCGTGTGACGCGCCAGCATGCAGCGAGGTACTCTCGCTCCTATGACCCGAGAGCGGTCATCATCCTCGCCGGGCCGCGAGGACTTCACCAACTCGGCGCCCGCGGCGGCTCGCAAGAGGCGACCGTGCGCACGAGGCACGACCTCTCCCAGCGAGTCCCAGACGTTCTTGCGCGCCGGCGCTCCGAACGCTGAGGACGACGAGGGCAGGTCAGGTCGCGTGTGTGAAGGCTCACGCTCCGCGGAGCGCGCGGCCACTCTCGACGCGGTCACGCGCAACGGTCCCGAGGCCGGGCCGATGAGTCCGGCCATGGCAGTCAAGAAGCCCAAGCATCGCTCCACCGGCAACACCCCGACCAATCCACGCCTCGCGACCGGCGAAGTGATCATCGTGGGCGGCGACACGGCGCGCCGCGCCGCCCTGAAGGCAGCCGGTCGTCCGCGTATCGGGCCCAGAGGTGAAGGCTCTCGCCGACCTGGAGCTGCTGAAGCTCTACATTCATCCGCGCTCGACCGGGCGAGCCGGGAGGCCCCCGGTCCGCGGGTTCCTGCTCGACTGGGAGCTCGGCAAGCCGCGCGGCGCCCCGCTCGTCGAGCTGCTGAAGTGGTTGGGCGAGGTGTATCCGCGCACGCCCGTGGTGACCTACACAGGCGCACCTGATCTCGATGAGATTCGTCAGATGTGCGCTGGCAGAGAGCACGAGATCTGGCCGGTGCAGCGGACCGCGGCGGTCGAACCGCTCCGGTACGCCGCGCTTGCGGCTGTGCACCTGCCACCCGAGAAGATCGCCGTCCTCGCACGCGACCGGCTCACCGACGCGGTGCTCCGAGCGATCGAAGAGACGTGGTTCGAGCCGTGGGACGAACAGCGGTTAGCCGCACGCGCCTGGCTCCTGGATCAGCTGCCACACCGAGTCGGACCCACCGAGAGGCACCTGAGGACGATCGAGGCCTACTTCGAGACGGTCAAGTACGACGATCTCTGCGGCGCGCGCGGCGTCGGGCAGGCGACCATGACGCGGCAGGAGAAGGAGGTCGGCGAGATCTGGGGTGAGCCGATCGACTCGCTCAAGCAGCGCTGGGAGCGCCACTGCAAGGGGAGGGGCACCGGGACTCCGGCGTTTCTCACCGACGCGATGCGAGGGGCAGACGAGGCGAGGAACGACGACTCCAAGCGGCCTCCGGGCCCTCGCCGACCTTCCGCACGCCGCTCCCGATAGCGCCTCGCACCCGCCTCGAGCGCGGCACGTCGCGGTCTCTCAACACAGCGCGCTGAGCACGGCGCCGCCATCGATCACGCGCCGGTCGTCGAGGCGGCCCCTCTCGCGAGGCACGAAGAGGGCGACATCGACGCGGCGGCCCTCGAGCGACGGCGTCGCGCTCGGCTTTCCGCCAGCTCGTCGAGCGCGCTCCGCTCGACGCTCCCACTGGATTGCTTCCCGCGACTCTCAGTCGTTCGCCGCGCCGTGGCAGATCCAGGCGCGGATCGTGTCGAGCTCCGCGCTCGAGAGGGACTCGCCTCGCTTGGGCATCTGGGAGCCGCAGATGTCCGTCCCGAGGAGCTTGTTCATCAGGTAGCTGTCCGCCTCGGATCCCGGCACGACGAGGATGCGCTCGCGGCAGGCCATGGCGGTCGAGGTGACGCCGACGAGCTCGCTCCAGGAGCGGCCCGCCTCGAGCGAGAGGCTCGCCTGGGGACGCGCGCCGTGGCAGTTCGATTGCGCGCAGCTCGCGGTGAAGATCGGCTGCACGTCGGCCGCAAAGCTCACGGTGGGGCCGCAGCTGATGCACGCCCCGCCCGCGCACCCGTCGCCCTGCTCGCAGGCGCTCCCGCACCCGCCGCAGTGCGCGGGATCGGTCATGGTGTCCACGCACGCGCCGTCGCACGTCGAGGTCCCCTCTGGGCATGCGCACGCGCCGTTCACGCACTCCGATCCTGCCGGGCAGGCCGTGTCGCACGCTCCGCAGTGCGCGGGATCTGTCATGACGTTCACGCAGGCGCCGCCGCATGCGACGGTCCCCGCTCCGCATGAGCACGTGCCGGCTTCGCAGGTCTCACCCGCACCGCACGCGGCGCCACACTCTCCGCAGTGCGCGTTGCTCGTCGACAGATCGGCGCATGAGCCCCCGCAGGTCGTGGTGCCCGCCGGACACGAGTCGGCGCACGCGCCCATCGCGCAGACGGCGCTGCACGCGTTGTCGCACGCGCCGCAGTGCGACACGTCGGAGCTCAGCTCCACGCAGGAGGCGCCGCACGCATCGAGGTCGGCGAGGCACTCGCAGCGCCGATCGGCGCACCGCTGCTCGGGCCCGCACGGCACGCCGCAGCCTCCGCAGTTGGCGGGATCGGAGGTGATGTCGATGCATCCGCCGCCGCACTCGGCCTGGCCGGACGGGCACACGTCGACGCGAGCCACGATGTCGCCGATGCCGGTCGGCTCGCCCTCGATCGCCTCGATCAGCGGCGCGCCGCACGCCAGCCAGTTGCGCAGCATCGCATGTCCCTCGGCGTCGCCGATCGCGGGGAGCGGGACCTCGCCGGGACCCCCGATGTTCGCTCGGTAGTGAAGCGTCGTGTTGCGCGTCTCCTCGCCGGCCCTCCCCCCTGGCGGCATGCGGCCCGAGACCACCTCGTCGTAGATGGCGCCCGGCGCGGCGCGCACGAAGCCCTGCGCGTGCGCCAGCCGGGCGCGGCCGGCGTCGTCGAGGGCCACCCCGACGTCGAGCTCGATCCCGATGGGCGCTCCGAAACGATCGCGCGTCTCGATGCCGGACGAATGACAGAAGGCGCCCGCGCCGCAGCTCACCTCGAGCAATGCCTGGCCCGGATACGCGGGGTAGCCGTTGTCGTCGTAGAAGATCGGCGCCCGCGCGGCCTCCGGATCGCACTCGCCGAGGTCGGTCGTACAGGCGACGCATCCGAGCATCGCCACGATGGCTATTCGCGGGACTGTCCTCGACGGCGGGGGCATGCCCGCCGGCATACGACGACCGCCCCCCGCAGGAGACACCCCTTCGTTCGATTCAGTCATGCAATTGACTTGTTCCGAGGTCCATACTCAGGCCTCTCGATTCGGCGTCATCGCAATTCTGCGGGGTTTTGGGGTCCGGGTTTGCCGGACGTCGGTGACTCGCGTCAGGCGCTACGATGGAGCGCATGTTCGCACGGGTCGCGGAGAAGCCAGATCCGAGCGATGCTTCCCACTCACGACCGACGCAGCGCTCGCGTCCGGGTGCACGTTCGAGCCCGATCACGGGGCCTGTGCGGAGGACGCGATCGAATGCACGAGCGCGCGCTGCAGCCTCACGATGGGCTGCGTGCAGGCGCCCGACGACTCGCTGTGTGACGACGGCGCCGCCTGCACGGTAGACACCTGCGATCCGGCGAGCGGCTGCGCGTTCGCTCCCGACGACTCCCTCTGCTCGGACGGGATCGACTGCACGACTCAGCGCTGCGACGCGGCGAGCGGCTGCATGGCGCCCGTGCCCGACGACACGCGCTGCGACGACGGCATCGAGTGCACGAGCGGTCGCTGCGACGCCGCGCTGGGCTGCGCCTCGAGCACATCGCACGCGCTCTGTCCGCAGGGACCGCTCTGCGACACGTCGTTCGCGCGGGCATGCGTCGCGGCGCCGACGTTCGCGGAGGTGTACGCGGTCTTCGAGGGAGAGTGCACCCCGTGCCACTTCCGGGGCACCAACTCGAGCGGAGGGCTCGACTTCTCGACGCCGGCGCTCGCGCACGAAGACCTCGTGGGCGTGACGGCGGCGTGTGGCGGAGGCGTGAACACGCGCGTGATCCCACGGGACGCGCGCACCAGCCTCCTCTGGCGCAAGCTCACCGGCGTCGATCTGTGCGGCAACCGCATGCCTCGCGAGCGGACCATGCTGCCCTCGACGCAGATCACCCTCATCGAGCAGTGGATCAACGGCGGCGCCGCGGACTGACGCGCGTGCGATCGATCGGCGTCGAGCTAAGCTCGCGGCCCACCGAAGTTGGAGCGGTCGAACGTGTCGCGAGCCGAGCCCTGGAGCCCCGAGTCCTACACGAAGCGCGAGGCCGCTCAGGCGATCGAGTACGCCGATCCGCAGGCCCTCGAGGCCGCAGTGGCGAAGCTGCGTTCACTGCCGCCGCTCGTCACGTCGTGGGAGATCGAGACGCTGAAGCAGCAGCTCGCCGAGGCCCAGGAGGGGCGGCGGCTGGTGCTGCAGGGAGGCGACTGTGCCGAGACGCTCGATGACTGTCGCCCCGAGGTCATCAGCAACAAGCTGAAGATCCTCCTGCAGATGTCGCTGGTGCTGGTGCACGGCTCGATGTTGCCCGTGGTGCGCATCGGTCGCTTCGCCGGGCAGTACGCGAAGCCGCGCAGCAGCGCGACGGAGACGCGGGTCTCGCCGAGCGGTGAGCCGCTCGCGCTACCCAGCTACTACGGCGATCTGGTGAACCGGATGGAGTTCACGCCGGAGAAGCGGATGGCCGATCCGCGCCTCTTGGTCGAGGCGTACGAGCACGCCGCGCTGACACTGAACTTCATCCGCTCGCTCAGCGCGGGCGGCTTCGCCGATCTGCACCACCCCGAGCAGTGGGACCTCTCGTTCTTCGAGCAGGCCGATCTGCCGGAGGATCTGCGAGACGAGTACCAGCGCACGAGCCACCAGCTCGCCGAGGCGCTGCGCTTCATGGAGGCGATCGGCGAGCGCAAGGTCGACGACCTCACCCGCGTGACGTTCTACACCAGCCACGAGGGGCTGAACCTGCACTACGAGTCGGCGCAGACGCGCACGGTGCCGCGCCGCTCGGGGTACTGGGATCTCACGACGCACCTCCCCTGGATCGGCGAGCGCACGCGGCAGCTCGACGGCGCGCACGTCGAGTTCTTCCGCGGCATCCGGAACCCCGTGGGCGTGAAGATCGGGCCGAGCTGCGAGCCGGACGAGCTCTGCCGCTTGGTCGAGACGCTCAACCCGAGCGACGAGCCGGGAAAGCTGGTGGTCATCTCGCGCATGGGCGCCGGCCGCGCGGCCGACCGGCTCCCGCGCCTGCTCGCCGCGATGAAGCGCGCAGGCCGGCGGGTGCTCTGGATCTGCGACCCGATGCACGGCAACACGCAGACGACCGACGGCGGCATCAAGACCCGCTCGTTCAAGGACATCCTCCGCGAGATCGAGGTCAGCATGGACGTGCACGCCGCCGAGGGCACGGTCTTCGGAGGCGTGCACTTCGAGCTCACCGGCGAAGACGTGACGGAGTGCATCGGTGGCGGGGTCACCGAGGCCGACCTCCCGACGAACTACGCGAGCGCCTGCGATCCCCGCCTGAATTACCGGCAGTCGCTCGAGATGGCGTTCCGCATCACGCGCCGCCTACGCGCTTCGAGGTAGCTGCGTCGGCGGCCGCTGCCCTGGTGGCTCGCAGGGCGAAGCGTGCTAACTCCTCCCGCTTGTTTTCTGACCAGCGTCTCCGTCGCCGTGGCCCCTCGCCACGGCCCCGGAGGCGTGAGCGTGAGGCGCGCCGACGCGCTTAGAGACCCATCGTGAGCTCACTCCAACACCAGGCACACGACGACGACGAAGGCGACGATCTCGTCCGCATCCCCGCCGAGGAGGAGCGGGTGCTGGCCCGCGTGCACAAGCACGTCGCGACCCGCGAGCTCCGGCCGGCCAACGAGGGGATGGACTACGACGCGGAGCTCCTCGCGCTGCGCGATCAGATCAACGAGGCGCGTCTCGAGGACATCCCGCCGCTGATCGAGGAGATGGAGCGGCTCGCCGAGGTGGCCGCCCGCCGCGCGCAGGTCACGGAGGGGCAGATCGATCCGCGCTCGCCGTACTTCGGCCGCATGGTGCTCGAGGAGGGGGAGCGCAAGCGCGAGGTGCTGATCGGCCGCTCGACCTACCTCGACAGCAAGACCGGCATCCGCATCGTCGACTGGCGCGACGCGCCGGTGAGCCGCCTCTATTACCGGTACGAAGAGGGCGACGAGTACGACGAGGAGTTCGGCGGACGCGAGGTGCACGGCGAGGTGCTGGTGCGCCGCACGATCGCGATCAACGGCGGCGAGCTCCGGCGCATCGGCGCGCCGCAGGGCACGTTCATCCGGCGCGGCGACGGCTCGTGGATCCGCGGCGGCTCGAGCGCGACCAAGCTCGCCGGCGGGCAGGGCGCCGCGATGCGCGCCGAGGAGCACCACCAGCCGGGCAAGCTCGGCATCGGGCGCGACGGAGACGGCCGCGAGGATCGCTTCCTCCCCGAGATCACCGCGCTGATCGATCCGCGCCAGTTCGAGCTCATCACCGCCGCCGACAGCGGTCTCGTGGTGATCCAGGGCGGCGCGGGCAGCGGCAAGACCACCATCGGCTTGCACCGCCTCGCGTACCTGAGCTTCGCGGACAAGCGCCGCTTCCGGCCCGACCGGATGCTGGTGATGGTCTTCAACCAGGCGCTCAAGCGCTACATCTCGCGGGTGCTCCCGGCCCTCGGGGTCGAGGGCGTGCAGGTCGCGACCTACGAGGGGTGGGTGTCCAAGCTGCGCGCCCAGCACGTGCGCGGCATCTCTCCGGTCTACGAGGAGGACACGCCCTCGAGCGTCGTGCGGGTCAAGAAGCACCCCGCGCTGCTGAAGGCGATCGACGCGCACGTGGCGCAGGTCGCGGCGCGCATCGAGGCGATCCTCGAGGACTCGGTCGGAGGCATCGAGGGCGGCGACAGAGCGGTGGCGCGCTGGCGCGATCACCACAGGGTCCCGCTCGGGCAGCGGCTCGAGGCGCTCTCGCGCTGGTCCGCCCCGCGCAACGACAAAGGCGAGGTCGATCCCTCGCGAGCCATGCCGCTCGGGCTCCGCCACGCGATCGATCGCGCGGTCCTTCGAGGCAAGGCGATCGCGCACGACGTGCTGACGGCGTGGAGCGAGCTCTTGACCGATCGCGGCGCGATGGCCGCGGCGTTCGAGGGGACCGATCTCTCGGCGGCCGAGCTCGAGAGCGCGCACCAGTGGTGCTCGCGCAAGTGCCCGCTCGTCGTGGCCTCGGTCGAGGAGCAGCTCGCGAGGGAGCGCGACAAGGCCGAGGACAAGGAGCGGGGCGAGGTCGAGCCGGCCCCGCGCGACGACGACGATCGCTCGCAGGGCATCGACGGCGCCGAGGAGCTCGAGCCGGCGACGATCGATCGCGAGGACGACACGATCCTGCTCCGGCTCTATCAGCGGATGTGGGGGCCGCTTCGTCGCGGCAAGGAGCGGCTCGTCTACGAGCACATCCTCGTGGACGAGGCGCAGGACCTGAGCCCGGTCGAGCTCGCGATCGTGATGGAGACGTCGGGCCCCGAGCAGAGCGTCACGCTCGCGGGCGACGTGGCCCAGCGGCTCCTGATGGACAACGGCTTCACGAGCTGGGACGGCGTGCTCGGCCAGCTCGGCCTCGATCACGTCGCGGTCGAGCCGCTCAAGATCACCTACCGCTCGACGGCGGAGATCATCGAGCTCGCGCGCGACGTGCTCGGGCCGCTCGCGACCGACGACCAGAGCCAGGCCACGCGCCACGGCGCGCCGGTCGAGCTCTTCGAGTTCGGCTACAGCGGCGAGGCCGTCGCCTTCCTCGGCGAGGCGCTGCGCTCGCTGATGGCCGCCGAGCCGCGCGCCTCGGTCGCGGTGATCGCGCGCTACCCCGAGCAGGCCGACCTTTATTACAAGGGCCTGCAGAACGCCGAGGTGCCCTTCCTGCGGCGCATCGCGCGGCAAGACTTCCCCTTCAAGGCGGGCATCGACGTCACCGACGTGCGCCAGGTGAAGGGCCTCGAGTTCGACTACGTGGTGCTGCTCGAGGTCTCGGCCGCGAGCTACCCGACCGACGACGAGGCGCGCCACCTGCTCCACATCGCGGCGACGCGCGCGGCACACCAGCTCTGGGTGACGACGACCGGCGAGCCCTCGCTGATCCTGCCGCGCAAGCTGCGCGAGCACATGGAGTGATCTCTCCCCCTCTCTTCGATCCGGCGCGGATCGTCTACGAGGACGGCGAGCTGATCGCGATCGACAAGCCGGAGGGCGTGCCGAGCCAGGCGGCCGATCCGGCGCACCCGGACGATCTCGTGCACCGGCTCGGGCGCTTCCTCGGCGAGCGCGACGGCGGCGGGGTCGCGTATCTCGGGGTTCACCAGCGGCTCGATCAGGACACCTCCGGTGTGCTGGTGTACGCGAAGCGCAAGGAGGCGAACGCCGGGCTCGCGCGGCAGCTCGAGGGGCGCGCGGTCGACAAGCGCTACGTCGCGCTGGTCGAGGGCTGGCGCGGCGGCGATCGCACGCTCGAGCATCGGCTCGCGCGCGGCAGCGATGGCCGCACCCACGTCGCGCCGCGCGGCGATCGGCGCGCGAAGCCGGCGATCAGCCGGGTGAAGGTGCTGCGGCGAGAAGGATCGCGCGCTCTGCTCGAGGTGCGGATCGAGACGGGGCGCACCCACCAGATCCGCGCGCAGCTCGCGGCGGAGGGCGCCCCGGTGCTCGGTGATCGGCTCTACGGCGGCGCGCCCGCACCTCGCCTGATGCTGCACGCCTCGCGCATCGGCCTCGTGCATCCGGTGCATCCGAAGCCGCTCGTGATCGAGGCGCCGATCCCGCCGCTCTTCGCGCGGATGATGTCGAAGCAGGGCACGGGCTCGAACGAGCCGCTCTCGGACACGCTCGCCCGCGCGCTCGAGCGCCGCTGGGGGCTCGCGCATCGCGAGGGGACGAGCGCGTACCGGCTGCTCAACGAGGAGGGCGACGGCGCGCCGGGCCTCGCGGTCGACGTCTACGCCGACTGGATGGTGCTGCACCTCTACGCGGAGGCGACCGACGAGGTCTCGACGCTCGACGCGCTCGAGGCGCTGGGGCCGCGTGGCATCTACATCAAACGCCGGCCTCGCCAGGCCAACGTGATCGTCGACGGCCGAGACGACGCGCTCGCGCCGAGCCTCCCGCTCCGCGGCGAGGCGGCCCCCGAGCCGCTCGTCATCGTGGAGAGCGGGCTCCCGTTTCGGGTGCGCCTGGGCGAGGGCCTGAGCACCGGCGTCTTCCTCGACCAGCGCGAGAACCGGCGCCGTGTCCGCGAGCTGGCCGAGGGCGCGCGCGTCTTGAACCTCTTCGCCTACACCTGCGGGTTCACCCTCGCCGCGGCGGCGGGCGGGGCGCGCGAGTCGCTCAGCGTCGACGCCTCCGCGCGCTTGCTCGCCTGGGGAAGAGAGAACCTCGAGCGCGCGGGCCTCGCATCGGAGGCACATCGCTTCGAGGTCGGCGACGTCTTCGAGGTGCTCGCGAGCCTCGCCTCGAGCAAGGCGCGCTTCGATCTGGTGTGCCTCGATCCGCCCACCTACTCGACGACACGATCGAGCCGCTGGAAGAGCGGGAGCGACTGGCAGCGCCTCGGCGCGATGGCGATGCGGGTCCTCGCGCCGGGCGGGCGCCTGCTCGCGTGCAGCAACGATCGAAGGATGGGCCTCGCGAAGCTGCGCCGGCACCTCCACGAGGCGGCGCGCGAGGCCGGGATCTCGCTCGCGCAGCTGAAGGATCTGCCGTGCCCGAGCGACTTCCCGCCGCCCTTCGGCGCCGAGCCGCACCTGAAGAGCGTGCTCGCCACCCGCGCGCGCTGACGGCGCCTATCTCGCTGACGTGAGCCGCGGCGCGCTTCGGATCGGCACCTCGGGCTACCAGTACGATCACTGGCGGGGCTCGTTCTATCCCGAGCACCTTCCGAAGCGGCGCTGGCTCGAGCGCTACATGGAGGCGTTCGACACGCTCGAGATCAACAGCACGTTCTATCGCCTGCCGAGCGCGGAGGTCTTCGCGTCGTGGCGCCGCCAAGCGCCCGCGGGCTTCCTCTTCGCGGTGAAGATGAGCCGCTTCGCCACGCACATGAAGCACCTCCGCGATCCCGAGCAGACCATCGGCAAGCTGATGGAGCGCGCGCTCGCGCTCGGGCCGACGCTCGGCCCGATCCTCGTCCAGCTCCCGCCGCGCTGGCGCGCCGATCCGGCGAGGCTCGACGCGTTCCTCGCCGCGTTCGACGAGCTCGCGTCATCGAGACAGCGCGTCGCCGTCGAGCTGCGCGACGCGAGCTGGCTCGTGCCCGCGGTATACGAGGTCCTCGAGGCGCACGGCGCCGCGCTCGTGCTGCACGATCTCCTGCCCCGGCACCCGCGCGTCGTGACCGCCGACTTCACGTACCGGCGCTTCCACGGCGCGGCGCCCGCGACCCACGAAGGCGCGTATGAGGAGCGGCCGCTCGTCAACGAGGCCCGCTGGATCGCGCGCGAGCTCGGCGAAGGCCACGACGCCTACGCCTACTTCAACAACGACGTCGGCGGCCACGCCTTCCGCGACGCGGTGCGCCTGCGCGAGCTCGTGCACGTCGAGCTTCAGAGGTGGCCGCGCTCGCAGGTGAGGAGCGCCCGATAGCGGGACCAGCGCGGGCCGCCCTCGGCGTGGAGGCGGCTCGCGAGGTCGATCGTCTCGAGCGCGCGCACGATGCGCTCGAGCGGCGCGGCCTCGACGAGCAGGCGATCGTGATCGTCGGCGACGTCGCCTTGCTCGGTGAGGAGCGCGCTGCGGCGCGCCGCGAGCCTCGATCGATCCAGGAACCTCGTGATCGCAGGCCCCTCCGCGCGCAGCATCGCGTCGAAGCTGGGATGCCAGGGATCGTCGAGCACCGGCCAGCGGTGGAGGAGGGAAGCTCGGAGCTCCTCCTCGACCTCCGCGAGCGCCTCCTCGATGCGATCGAGCTCGCCGCCGAGCCGCTCGAGCTCGTCTTCCATCCAGGTCAGCCGCTCGCGCGCCTGGCCCGGCTCGATCCCGAGGCGCGCGGACAGCCGCTCGATCATCGCGTGCTCCTCCGCCGGCGCGCCCTCTTCATCGAGCGCCGCGATCTCCGGCGCGGCGGCGCGCAGGTAGCGCTCCGAGGTCGTGACCGGAACGTCGAGCGAGCCCGAGGCGATGCGCGCGCGGGTGTGCGCCTCGAGGAGCGAGATCGCGCCGTCACCGTCGAGATCGAGCTCGCGCAGCGCGAGCGGCCGCCCCGCGCGATCCTCGCCGCGGAGCGCGTGGAGGAAGTGGATTCCGTAGCCCTCCTGCGCGCCGCGATCGGGGTTGGGATCGCAGCCGGCCGCGACGCGATCGTAGGTGGTCGCGAAGAGGCCGCAGCGGTCGGTCGGCTCCGCCTCGCCCTCGGGATCGGCCGCGGCGAACGCGAGCTCCGCGAAGCCGCCCGAGTAGCAGGAGGTGATCACGAAGCGCACCGGCCGGTGCCCTGGCACCTCATCGAGCACCGCTGCGAGATCTTCGACCCAGAGCTCGCCGGGGCCCCAGGTGAGGAAGCTCGAGTCGCGCGGCGCCTCGCCGCCTTGGCCGTGGCCGGCGAGCAGCACGGTGAGCGGGCCGTCGCTCGACGAGGTGATCGCGCCGTCGATCGCCTCGAGGATCGCCGCCGCGCTCGCCGGCCCGTCGGCGGCGAGCGCGCTCGCCCGATACGTGGAGTCTCGGCCGGCGCGCGGATCGAGCAGCCCCGCGAGGCGCGCGCGGAGCGGATCCATGGTGAGC
>JAEZBP010000937.1 GCA_023427125.1 Pseudomonadota bacterium
GCCCCGATGCACGTGCCCGCACAGCCTCCGGCCGCGGCTCCGGCGATCGCGCCCGCCGCGCCCGCCCCGGTCGCCACCAGCGCCGCCCCGCCTCCGCCGCCGAGCGCGATCTCGCCGGTGGTGATCGTCGCCGGCCTGGCCGTCGTGGCGTTCATCGTCGCGAGCAGCATCGCCGCGTTCTTCTTCCTGACCTGAAGTCACCGGGCAGCGGGGACGGGAAGCGCCGACCGGACGGAAGGGCCGACCGCGCGCTCGCGTAAGCGGCGCCAGCGAGCTCAATCCTTCTCGCGCGGGCGCTCCCAGCGATCGAGCTCGCGATCGTGCACGAGCGTGAGCTCCTCGCCGTCCTCGGCCCGCACCCGGAAGCAGACACGGGCCCGCGGGCCGGTGCCCTCGGTCCAGCGCCCGAGCACGTCGGCGATCGCCACCCGCCGCTCGTCGTCGTGGAACGCCGCGGGCGCGTAGGGCCAGCCGACCGCGTCGCGCACCTCCACGCGCACCGAGAGGACCACCGGCTCCCATGGCGGCACTCCGATCCCCGCCTCGCGCCGGAGCTCGCCCACCGTCTGCTCGATCCCGGCGAGGAGCCGCCGCGTGATCGCCCTCGGCTTCGTGACGACGACGAGCATGTACTCCTCGCTCAGCCGCCGCGCGAGCAGGTCGCGCTCCCCTCCGCTCACGTGGAGGAGCCAGCTCTCGCCGCCGCCGGCACGGTCGACGCGCGGCCCGAGGTCCCCCATCACGACGCGCATGTGCGCGCCGCTCACCTTCACGTCGTAGGGCGCCAGCGCGGCGCAGTAGTCGACCGTCTCGCCCTCGTCGTCCACGAAGCACACCGCGAGCACCCCCGTCGTGCGGTGCAGCAAGCGACGCAGGATCGGCGTGAACGCGCTCTCGGTCTGGTCCCGCGGGGACTCGCGCGCCCAGCTCCGCTCGATGGGGGGCGGGCTCACTCGCCGACCGTCGGGCGCAGGAGCTCGACCCCGGCGCGCAGGACCGCCAGCCCGGTGAGCAGGAGGAGCATCGCCGAGAGGTAGTCGTGCCCCCCGAGCTCGACGACGCCCCAGAAGAGCGCGCCGAGCGCCACGATGATCAACACGAGGCCGGAGCCGTCGCGCACAGCGCGCCCCATCGCCCCGCACCATAGCGCTCCCGCGCGCGGAGCCGAAAGGAAAAGGAGGCAGGCCTTGACCAAGCGGAGGGGCAGGCGGCACGCTCAGACGGAGGCTCGTTGGGCAACCAGGCGCAGTTCGGAAAATACCTCCTCCTCGAGCGCATCGGGGTCGGCGGGATGGCCGAGGTCTTCAAGGCGAAGACCTTCGGCGCCGAGGGCTTCGAGCGCCTGGTGGCCATCAAGCGCATCCTCTCGCACCTCGTCGAGGACGAAGACTTCGTCAACATGTTCATCGACGAGGCGAAGATCGCGGTCCGCCTCCAGCACCCGAACATCGTCGGCATCCACGACCTCGGCCGCGCCGGCGGCACGCTCTACATCGCGATGGAGTTCGTGCCCGGGCGGGACGTGCGCGCGATCTACGACTTCGAGCAGGAGCGCGAGGGCACGACCCCGATCGGCGTGGCCTGCCACATCGTGATGAAGATGTGCGAGGCGCTGCATCACGCGCACTTCGCGACGGGCCCGCGCGGCGAGCCCCTGCAGGTCATCCACCGCGACGTCTCGCCGCAGAACGTCCTCATCTCCTTCGACGGAGAGGTGAAGGTCGCGGACTTCGGCCTGGCCAAGGCGCGCGGGCGCATGGTGCAGACGCAGGCCGGCGTCGTGAAGGGCAAGCTCGCGTACATGTCGCCCGAGCAGCTCCGCGGCGACGACATCGATCACCGCGTCGACGTCTTCGGCCTGGGCATCGTCCTCTTCGAGCTGCTCACCGGCCAGCGCCTCTTCCTCGGCCCGAGCGACATGGACACGCTCCGCCGCGTCTACGAGGCGCGCGTCCCGCCCATGCAGGAGCTCAACCCGAACGTCCACCCGGACCTCGAGGCCATCGTGCGGCGCGCCCTCGCGAAGAACCGCGACGAGCGCTACGCGACGGCGCTCGACCTGCACGACGATCTGCAGTCCTTCGCGTATGGGCACGGCTGCTACGCCGGCGCGGCCGCCCTCCGCGGCTACCTCCGCGAGGTCTTCCCGGACGTCGCGCCCCCGCCCGACAACGAGCTCCCCCCGTTCTCGGTGCCGCCGGCCGCTCGTTCGGCGCCGCCGTCGCCGCCGATCCCGAAGGCCACCTACCGCCCGCCCTCGCGCAGCGAGATCGTCCCGCCTCGGCCGAGCCAGCGCACGACGCCTGCCCCGGCCCCTCCGAGGCTCGACGAGCTCTACCAAGAGTCCTCGATGCTGCTCGACCCGATCGAGCAGTCGGTGCTCGTCCCCGGCCCCATCGCGGAGGGCCCCGCGACCGAGCGGCCCGCGGCGCCGGCGGTGGTCGTGACCCAGCGCGTGATCCCGACCGGCGCGCCGCCCTCGTACCCGCCGAGCTCCGCGTACGAGCACAGCGGCACCGTCCCGGCCTCGGTCCCCCGACTGCCGAGCGAGCCGGTCGGCCTCTACGACGACGAGTGGCCCACCGGCCAGGTGCACCCTGCCGCGCTCGACCTGCGCCCGACGCCGGGCTTCGACACCAGCCCCGCCCCCGCGATGGACTGGAACGACGCCGGCCCGACGATGCACGGGCCGACCCCGGCCGAGCTCGAGAGCTCGTGGGACGACGACCAGACGGTCGTGGTGGCCGACCCCAAGCGCTCCCACGGCAGCTGAGCGCCCCGGCTTCCCGCTGGCGGCGCCGGCCGGCATGAGCCGGAGACCAGAAGGGTCGCGCGGTGCGCGACCGCCGGACGACGAAAGTGGCGCGATCCGAAGCTCAATGATCGCGCGCAGTCAAGCTGTCACTGGGGAGCGCCGACAGGACGGAAAGGCCGTGCCGCTCGATCGCGCGCCCGCGAAGCGCGCGCCAAACATCTCAGAGCCCGTAGTTCTTGAGCTTCTTGTGCAGACCCTCGCGGGTGATCCCCAGGGTCTTCGCGGTCTGGCTCTTGTTGTTGTCGTGGTCCTTCAGCGCCTCGAGGAGGATCCACTTCTCGACCTGCTCGACCATCTCCTTCAAGGTGCCCTTCCGCGGGTGGACCTTGTCGAGGATGTTCTCCACCTGACGGATGCGCGGGCTCAGGTGCTCGGGCTCCACGAAGCCGCCGTCGTCGATCTGGATCACGAGGCGCTGCACCTCGTTCTCGAGCTCCCGCACGTTCCCGGGCCACTTGTACGCGCTCAGGAGCTCCATCGCCTGCTGGCTGAAGCCCCGCACGCTGCGCCCGAACTCGTGCGCGTAGCGCTTCAGGAAGTGCCCCGCGAGGAGCGGCGTGTCCTCGCGCCGCTCCCGGAGCGGCGGGACGCGGAGCGGGAAGACCTTCAGCCGATAGAAGAGATCCTCACGGAAGCGGCCCTCCGCGACCTCCTTCTCGAGGTCACGGTTGGTGGCGGCCACGATGCGGACGTCCACCTTCTTCGTCTGATTGCTGCCGATCGGCCGGATCTCGCCCTCCTGCAACACCCGGAGGAGCTTCGCCTGGAGGTTGAGCGGCATCTCGCCGACCTCGTCGAGGAAGAGCGTGCCGGCGTCCGCCAGCTCGAAGAGGCCCTTCTTGTCTTCGGTCGCCCCCGTGAACGAGCCCTTC
>JAEZBP010000950.1 GCA_023427125.1 Pseudomonadota bacterium
GGGCCGCGGGCGCGCCCGTCTCGGTCCTCTGCCGCGGCCCTGAGTCAGCTGCCGGAGCAGCCGCTCGGGCCGTCCGCCCGCGTCGGGCCGAGGTTCACGATCGTGATGCCGTCGGCGCCCGCCTGGACGCTCTCGCACCCGAGCATCACCGGCGCAGCGCCCTCCGTCTTCGCGCCCCACAGCTCGACGCGGAAGGTGTTGTCGCTCGGCAGCGGGAGGTTCGCGGTCCCGTAGAGGCCGTCGGTGTTGGTCCTGCGCTGCCGGCCCGCTGGGAAGCTCATGCCGTTGAAGTAGAACTCGCGCGGGCCCGACGAGGTGAAGCCGGTCTCGATCTCGCCGGCGGAGTCGAAGACGCGCAGCGTCGCGTTCGCGACCTGGCGGGCCATGCAGTCGGCGGCCTGGCCGGTGATGACGGCGGTGCCCTCCTCGGTGGACGTGCCCAGGAGCGCGATGATGGTGTCGCGGCTGCTCTCGCGCACGACGTTCAGCGTCGCGCTCCCGCCGCTCTCGGGCGCCTCCTCGTTCACCTGGACCGCGGCGATGAAGTCGGCGGGTGAGCCGCTCGCGACGTTGATGCCGCTGCCGGCCAGCACGCGGTACGCGTACCAGGAGCCCGCCGTGTCGGTGACGGTGGCCTCGCCCGCCGCATCGGTGGTGACGATCTGGCAGGTGCCCGTGCACGTTCCGTCGAGCGTGGGCGTGTTGTCCGGGAAGAAGTGGACGGTCAGGCCCTCGACGGCGAAGTTGTCCTGGAAGTCCACGGCCCGGACCGTGAACGTCGAGTCGCCGGAGCCAGCCGGCTCGCTCGGCGGAGCGCAGTCGAAGTCGGCCGGCACCTGCTCGCCCGTGCCGTCGTCGACCGTCACCACCGGAGCGGCCTCGGGGCCCGAGTCCGGGGGGCCGCTGTCGGCGTTCGTGTCGCCGCCATCGCACGCGCTCGTCACCCCGAGCGCAAGAACGCATACCAAGCTCCACCAGAGTCGCTTCATGCTCAGCTCTCCATCCCTGCCCCACCCCGGCCTGGGGCGGTGTCGCGGGTCCTGGCTACAGCAGCCCCCATGGGGCGTCAAGGTTGCGGGGTGGGGCGGACGCGCCGGCCGCAGCAGACCTTTCGAAGCGCTCAGCGGCCGTTCTCGCGCGCCCAGAACGCCTCCCGAGCGCTCAGCACGGCTTTTCCCGCGCGGAAACGCCTCCTGGACGCTCAGCACGCGCTTCGTTCCAGAAATTCGCGTGCTGGACAGTCCGACGGTACGAATTTCCAGAAATTCGCGTACTGGACAGTCCGACGGTACGAACTTCCAGAAATTCGCGTGCTGGACAGTCCGAACGCAATTCCGAGCAGCTACGCCGAGGCCGGGGGCCCGGCCGGTCCCGCCGGCGGCTCGGCCGGGGTCGAGGCGCGGCGCTTGGCCTCGGTCGGCAGCACCCGCTCGGCGAGATCGCCACGCCCACCCAACCTGAACGCCGCCACGATGAGCGCCGTGCCCGGGCCGACCGCCGCGTCGAACGCCGCCAGCGCTCGGTGCTTCGCGGTGAGCGTCCGCTCGCTCTCGCGGCCCTCGCGCCCTCCCGCCGCTGCGCTTGGCGCGCTGCCTTGACCAGCAGGTCCCGCGCGACCTCGGCTTCCTTGCGTCCGCTCGCCTTCGCGAGGCGCTTTAGCGTCTCTCGCGTCGACGATGGGATGTTCAGGTTGAGGCGCTGGAGCCGTGCTTCCATGAGGTCATCCTAGACACCCTCCGAGAGGAGGTCGACGCCAGGTCGCCGACGGACCAGGACCTCGCTTGACGGGTGGGTGGCGCCCTCCCATACTCCGCCGACTTTTTCGACCAGGGAACGCACGCGGCGCCGCGCGGGTGCCGCTCCCGACCACGAGAGACGCAGAAGATCATGGCCGTTACGACCGAGAGAAAGGCCGAGCTGGTCACCCAGTTCCGCCAGCACGCCGAGGACACGGGCTCGCCCGAGGTGCAGATCGCGCTGCTCACCGAGCGCATCACCTACCTCACGGAGCACTTCAAGACGCACGCGAAGGATCACCACTCGCGCCGCGGTCTCCTGCAGCTCGTCAGCCAGCGCCGCCGCCTGCTCGACTACCTGCGCCGCAACGACGTCGAGCGGTACCGCAAGGTCATCACCGCGCTCGGCATTCGTAAGTAAGCGCGTGACGCACGCCGCGAGCCGGCGACGCTCGAGGCCGCAGCTCCTGCAGCGCCTCGAGCGTCCATGCCTCTCGACCGAGGAGCGCCAGCAGGCGTCCCTCGCCGGCGTCGCTGTTTCGTTGGGAGCCGCCGCTCTGCCCAGAGCCGCGGCTCTTTCGTTTCCGTCGGTCCGCTCGCCCCAGCGTTCGCGTTGGGCGGGCGGCCGAACAACCCCCCACCTTCAACGTTAAGAGATCTCCGCACCGAGCGGCCCCGAGGCAGGGCCGAGCTCGTGCTTCGATTCGAGCGCTGGGGCATCCGCCACAGCCCTGGAACCGAGGACCGAGCTCCCTGCCGCCCCCTTTGCTACCGCGCGCTTTCGCGAGCGCGCAACTGGCCGCCGGTCAAGAGAGCGAAAGAGAGAACAGTCCCCATGATCATTCGAGAGAGCGTCAAGATCGGCGACAAGACCGTCACACTGGAGACGGGTCGGATCGCCAAGCAGGCCGCCGGCGCGTGCCTCGTCACGTGCGGCGAGACCGTCATCCTCGTCACGGTGTGCGGCGCGGACGGCCGCCCCGGCATCGACTTCCTGCCGCTGAGCGTCGACTACGTCGAGAAGACCTACGCCGCCGGCAAGATCCCGGGCGGGTTCTTCAAGCGTGAGGCGCGCCTGCGCGACCACGAGGTCCTCACCTCGCGCGTGATCGATCGCCCGTGCCGTCCCCTCTTCCCCGAGGGCTACCGCAACGAGGTCCAGATCATCGCCACGGTGATGAGCCACGACCTCGAGAACCCCTCGGACGTGCTCGCGCTGCTCGGCGCCTCGGCCGCCCTGCACATCAGCAACATCCCGTGGGCCGGCCCGGTCGGCGGCGTGCGCGTCGCGCGCGTCGACGGCAAGTGGGTCGCGAACCCGACCTACACCGAGCTCGAGCAGAGCGACTGCGAGCTCGTCATCGCCGCGTCGAAGGACGCGATCGTGATGGTCGAGGGCGAGGCGGAGGAGCTCAGCGAGGCCGACCTCGTCGACGCGCTCTTCTTCGGCAAGGAGGCCATCCAGCCGGCGATCGAGCTCGTCGAGCAGATGCGCGAGGCGGTCGGCCAGAAGAAGATGGAGTTCACGCCCGAGGAGATCTCGGGTGACATCGTGAAGCGCGTGCGCGACGTGGCCCTCGAGAAGGTCAAGGAGGCGTGCAACCTCCACGTCAAGCACGAGCGCTACGGCCGCTTCAAGCAGATCAAGGCGGAGACCGTCGCGGCGCTCAGCGCGGAGTTCCCGGAGAAGAGCGGCGACATCAAGAAGGCGTACGAGGACCTCCGCTACGACACGATGCGCGCGCAGGTGCTCGACGAGCAGCGCCGGGTCGACGGCCGCGACTTCAAGACGGTCCGGCCGATCGCGATCGAGACGAGCCTCCTGCCCCGCGTGCACGGCTCGACGCTCTTCACGCGCGGTGAGACGCAGGCCATCGTGACGGCCACGCTCGGCACCGCCGGCGACGAGCAGAAGCTCGACAACCTCACCGGCTTCTCGTGGAAGCGCTTCATGCTCCACTACAACTTCCCGCCCTTCTCGGTCGGCGAGGTGAAGTTCCTGCGCGGCCCCGGCCGCCGCGAGGTCGGCCACGGCAACCTGGCCGAGCGCGCGCTCGCCGGGATGGTCCCGAGCAAGGAAGAGTTCCCGTACACGATCCGCATCGTCTCGGAGATCACCGAGTCGAACGGCTCCTCGTCGATGGCCTCGGTCTGCGGCGGCGCGCTGGCGATGATGGACGCGGGCGTCCCGCTCAAGGCGCCGGTCGCCGGCGTCGCGATGGGCCTGATCAGCGACGGCTCGCGCCACGCGATCCTCACCGACATCCTCGGCGACGAGGACCACCTCGGCGACATGGACTTCAAGGTCTGCGGGACCAAGAAGGGCGTCACCGCGATCCAGATGGACATCAAGATCGCCGGCCTCAGCCGGGAGATCATGAGCCAGGCGCTCGAGCAGGCGAAGGAGGCGCGCCTGCACGTGCTCGACAAGATGCTCCAGGCGCTGCCGGCGCCGCGGCCCGACCTCAGCAAGTACGCGCCGCGCATCACGAGCATCAAGGTCAAGCCCGACCAGATCCGCGTCATCATCGGGCCAGGCGGCAAGATGATCCGCGCGATCACCGAGCAGACGGGCGCGCAGATCGACATCGACGACGACGGCACGGTCCACGTGGCCTCGGCCGACTCGGCGGCGGTCGCGAAGGCGCTCGACATCATCCGCGGCCTCACCGAGGAGGCGGAGATCGGCAAGACCTACAAGGGCACCGTGCGGCGCGTCGAGAACTACGGCGCGTTCCTCGAGATCATGCCGGGCACCGACGGCCTCTGTCACATCTCGGACCTCGCGTGGGAGCGCGTGGAGAAGACCGAGGACGTGATGAAGCTCGGCGACGTCATCGAGGTGCAGGTCACCGACATCGACGGCGAGGGGCGCGTGCGCCTGAGCCGCAAGGTGCTCCTGCCCAAGCCCGAGGGCTACGAGGAGCGCGAGCGTGAGCGCCGCGACGCGCGTCCGCCGCGAGGCGACGGAGATCGCGGCCGTGGCGGCGATCGGGATCGCGGCCCCCGCCGGGACGGCGACCGCGGCGGCTACCGCGGCGATCG
>JAEZBP010000979.1 GCA_023427125.1 Pseudomonadota bacterium
CGCCAGAGCGAGGCGAGCGCCTCACGCCACGCCTCGGCGAGGAGCGGGAGGTGCGCGTGCGGCCCGCCGAGCAGGAGCACCGGCGGGAGCACCACCCGGCCCCGCGTGAGCACCGAGAGGTTCTGCGCGACGATCGCGCGGGCGAGCGCCGCGAGCGCCTCCTGCCGCGAGGCGCCGCGCTTGACGAGGTTGACGATGTCGGTCTCGGCGAAGACCCCGCAGCGGGCTGCGACCTGGAGCGATCCGCCGAGGCGAGCAGAGGCGAGCTCATTGGCGGTCAGCCCGAGCCGCAGGACGATGCGGTCGATGGTGGCGCCCGTGCCCGCCGCGCATCGATCGTTCATCTGCGCGTCGTCCCCCGCGGCGCGCTCGCCGAGGAAGACGATCTTCGCGTCCTGGCCGCCGAGCTCGATGACGGTCCGCGCGCGCGGATCGAGGGCCCGCACCGCGCGCACCACCCCGCGCACCTCGTGCACGGAGCTCGCCTCGAGCTCACGCGCCAGCGTGACGCCGATCGATCCCGTGACCCCCGTGCGCTCGGGCGCCCACGCCCGGCGAGCCTCCTCGGCCAGCGTCAGCGCGATCTCGCGCGGCCGCCCGCGATGTCGCTCGCACGCTCGGTGCACCACGCGTCCCCCCGCCGCCACGACCACCGCCTTCGCGGTCGTCGAGCCGACGTCGATTCCGAGCACGTAGCGCACGAGCCTCCGCGCCGAGCGTGCTTTCGGCCGCGCGGCGCACGCTTGCGCACGATCAAGCCGGAGACGGTGAGCGCCAGTTGGATCGCCGTTGCGGCGGATCAACAGGTCGAGGGCTCGCGGCAAGGCACGCTGCCGCCATGCTTCGAGACACGACCCTCGGCCGCAACGCCACCCGCTTCACGCTGCAGTGGCACATCACCCACGCGTGCGAGCTCTCGTGCAAGCACTGCTACGACCGCTCGAAGCTCGTCGCGACGAAGCTGCCGCAGGCGCTCGACGTGCTCGATCAGCTCAAGGCTTTCTGCGTGGCGCGAGAGGTCGATGGATCCGTCTGCCTCTCGGGCGGCAACCCGTTCCTTCACCCGGCCTTCTTCGAGATCGCCGAGGCCGTCCGAGAGCGCGGCTTCGCGCTCTCGATCCTCGGCAACCCCGTCAGCGACGAGGAGCTCGATCGGCTCTGCGCGATCCAGAAGCCGGGCTACTACCAGGTGAGCCTCGAGGGCCTCTGCGAGCACAATGATGCGATCCGCGGCGAGGGCTACTTCGAGCGCGTCCTCGATTTCCTGCCGAAGCTGAAGGCCCGCGGCATCCAGGCGGTCGTGATGACGACGCTGACGGCCGCCAACCTCGGCGAGGTCGTCCCGCTCTCGCGCATGCTGCGCGGCCGCGCGGACCGACACGCCTGGAACCGCCTCGCGCAGGTGGGACAGGGCTCCGCGCTCGCGATCCCCGACAAGGAGACCTACGGCCGCTTCCTGATCGAGTGGATGGCCGAGGCCCAGAAGAACCCCTCGCTCGGCTTCAAGGACAACCTCTTCAACATCCTCAAGCACGAGCTCGGGCTGCCGCTCGGCGGAGGCTGCACCGGCTTCGGCTGCGGCGCCGCGTTCAACTTCGTCGCGCTCCTCCCGCACGGCGAGGTGCACGCGTGCCGCAAGTTCCCCTCGCCGCTCGGCAGCGTGTACAGCGAGGGCCTCGCCGCCATCTACGACTCCGAGCTCGCGGCGCGCTACCGGCGCGGCTGCTCGGCATGCGACGGCTGCGCCATCCGGCACAAGTGCGGGGGCTGCATGGCGGTGGCGCACGGCGCGGGGCTCGACGTCTTCGAGGAGCGCGACCCGCACTGCTTCATGTACGACTGAGCTTGCTGTGCGCGCGTTTCGCGAGCGCGCTGAGTTTGCTGAGCGCGCGCTTCGCGAGCGCGCAGGCCGAGCTACGCGGCCCTCCTGACCGGTCGGCGCTACCCGTCCCCGGTGTCGAGTCAGCGGCATACCGCTCCGCTCGGCGTTCCCCGAGCGCCGTGATCTTGCGACAGGGTTGGCTGAGCGCGCGCTTCGCGAGCGCGCGGGACGAGCTACGCGGCGCTGACCCGCTGGCGCTTCCCATCCCCGCTGCGCCACGTGGCCGACGAGCTCGGCCTGGCCGAGAGCACGGTGTCCGAGACGCTCTCGCGCGCCCTCGCGAAGCTCGGCATCAAGACCCGCGCCGCGCTGATCCAGCTCCGCGCCAGCCTCCGCGGTTGACGCGCGCCCCCGCGCTCACTTCAGGCCGTGGCGCGCGACGAGCTTGATGAGATAGGTGCGATCCATCCGCGCCTCGCGCGCCGCGGCCGAGACGTTCCCCCCCGTGCGCTCGAGCAGCCGCTCCACGTAGCGGCGCTCGAAGTCGTCGAGCAGCGCGCGGCGCGCGTCCTTGTAAGGCAGATCGAGCGACGGGCTCGCGCCGGCGCGGCTCGCGGGGCCGGCGAGCTCGGGCGCCTCGCCCATCGCGAGGGTGGCCTCCACCACGTTGCGCAGCTCGCGCACGTTGCCCGGCCAGCGATGGCGGGCGAGCGCGGCGAGCGCGTCGGCCGAGAAGATCGACTCGATCGGCCCGTCGTGGCCGGCCTCCCGCAGGAAGTGCAGCACCAGGAGCGGCACGTCCTCGGGGCGCTCGCGCAACGAGGGAAGCGCGAGCACCACCACCGCGAGCCGGTAGTAGAGATCGAGCCGGAAGCTGCCGGCGTTCACCTCGCTGCGCAGATCGCGATGGGTCGCGGCGACCACGCGCACGTCCACCTCGAGCTCCTTGCGCCCGCCCACGCGGCGCAGCCGCCCGCGCTCGAGCACCCCGAGCAGCGCGGGCTGCAGCTCGGCGCCGAGCTCACCGATCTCGTCGAGGAAGAGCGTCCCGCCGTGCGCGCGCTCGAACGCGCCGGCGTGCTCGCGATCGGCGCCGGTGAACGCGCCGCGCTCGTGGCCGAAGAGCTCGCTCGCCACCAAGGAAGGCGAGAGCGCCCCGCAGTCGACGGTGACGAAGGGCCCTCTCTGGCGCCGGCCCTCCTCGTGGAGCGCGCGCGCGACGAGCTCCTTTCCGGTGCCCGACTCACCGACCAGCAAGACGGGCGTGTCGCTCGCCGCGGCCTTGCGCACCCGGGCCATCAGCCGCCGCATCACCGCGGTGCGCCCGCGCAGCGCGTTGAGCTCCTCCCCCTCGTGGAGCTCGAGGGTGATCCGCGCCCCGTCGTCGACCCGCACGCGCGTCTTTCCGAGCGAGAGGATCGCGCCCGGCGGCACCGTCGCCCGCTCGATGCGCGCGCCCTCGAAGCGCGTCCCGTTCGTCGAGCCGTTGTCGGCGACGAGGATCCCGTCCTCGCCGCGCGAGAGCTCGAGGTGGAAGCGCGAGACCGTCGGATCGCCGAGCACCAGATCGTTTCCGCCCGCGGTCCCGACGCTCAGCGACTCCGACTCGCTCGACGCCGCCGCACCCGCGTCGGGCCCCTCGATCACCTCGACCCGCAAGCTCTTGATCGGGAGCCCCGGCGTGTCCTGCGAAGGCTCGGTCGACTGCGCCATGGTCGTCAGCGTACCGGACCCGCGCGCCGCTTGCGCCGCAGGAACGATCTACGTGGCGCTCTGCGCGCGGAGCGACTCCGACCACGCATCGAGCCCGAGCATGCGGTCGACGAGCGACCGTTCCATCTTCGGCGCGCTCCCGTGCCCGTCGACCAACATCGTCGCTGCACGTTGAACCTTGCGGCCCGCCTCGACGACCGCCGCGAGCAGCTCGTCGGGCAGGAGCGCCGCTGCGACAGTCGCCGACGCGGCGTTCTCCGAGAGCTCCGCGATCTCGATCTTGCCGGCTCGAAGGCGTGTAAACGACCATGGATGGCCGATCCACAGCATCTGCCAATCCTCACCGGACGCGAGCGCCTGCCACCACCTGTCGAGGTTCCCCAAGTCCGAGCAACACTGCGGCTCGAGGACGATCGCTTCTACCATCAAGGCAAAACCACCCTCGAGGGCTGCGACTTCGTCGGGTGGATCGGCGTCGTGGTCGCCGATTCGAGCGAGGATCGTCCCGAGCGACGGGGACGCCATGAGAGTGCTCAGGGTGACCGAGAACGAGGCAGCGCGGAACGGCTCGATCCGAACGTCCGCGTCGGCCAAGTTGAGACGCCACCACGCGTCCCACCCCGCCGGATCATCCCGCATACTCGCGGCTGGCGTCGGGTGCTCATGCGCCGCGAACCGCCACGGGTCGAGCTCGACCAAGGGGATGAGAAGCGGCGCCATGGCGCGATCGTAGCAGCGAGCCGCTCGTAGGTTGCGCCGATGCACTTGACGCTACCCGAGTATCTCTGTCGTTCGCGCGCACGGTGAGCCGGGGTTGACGATCCGGGCGCGGTGGTGCTTATCTGTGTCGGGGGCCAGCAGCGAAGAGCCCTTGATCACGAACGATTTCAGGGTCTAGCGTCTTCGGAAGAAGGTCTGGAGGAATCCGCTGAGGGTCTCTCGACCTGGGCGGAGCCTCGGACGCGTCGCGCGCCGGGTCTCCGTGCTCGGACGGAGGCCCCACGCCGAACGACGCGGGGTCTCGCGCACGTCGAGCGAGGGTCTGCATGGTTGAAGAGAGGGGCCGACGTCGTTCCCGATGAGGCTACGGGGGATCGCCTCGAGGGTCTGCGGCATGACCAGGAGCGCCTGAGCCATCGCCGACAGGGTCTCCCGGCCGGCAAAGACGGCTTCGTGCAAGAGCGGGGAGGGTCTGTGCGATCAGCAGCTACGCCCGGCTCTCGACGAGCACGCCGACGCGGTGACGACGGGGTGCTTGGAAGTGGCGGCAGCCGTCGCGAGGAGCCTGCTGGTGAGGAGTCGTGGGGCGCGGCAGCCGTCATGCCGTGTGCACGCCCCTGCTTTGCCG
>JAEZBP010001109.1 GCA_023427125.1 Pseudomonadota bacterium
CGCGAGCTCGATGCCTGGGAGAACAAGTGGTTCCCGATCATCGAGGTGGTCCTCCGCACCAACTTCCCCGAGGTTCGGCGCGCTCTCTTCCGCAACCTCGCGCAGACCGAGGGGCACAAGGTAGTGATCTCCGTCGGCACACTGCTCGAGCGGATCGGGAAGATGGGCCGGTCCGCCGAGGACGGAGGCTTCGGGGAAGAGGGCCGGCGGGCCCGCGATCGCCTCGACGCGCGCGGGCTCACGCCCGAGGTGGTGGCGCAGGCCGAGAGGCTCCTGGCCGCGCTCCGCACGATCGAGCCGCTCGACGACGAAGACGGCGATCCCGCGGCGGACGAGCAGGCCGAGAAGGAGCTGTGGCGCTGGTACCTCGAGTGGAGCGGCATCGCTCGGAGCGTCATCCGCGAGCGGCGCCTTCTCCGCGCGCTCGGCTTCCGGCGCGGGAGCAAGCGCAAGGGCAGCGCCGAGGAGGAGAGCGCGTCGGGCGACGAGGAGGACGAGACGTGAGGAGACTCGGCCCGGCGGCGCGCTATACCGCCGCCGTGTCGCGCCCTTCCTCGAACCGCGGGATCGCGCCCGAGCTGCTGCTCTCCCAGATCCGCAACACCGCCCCCTACGTCTTCGGCGACGAGCCCGACGCGGCGAGCATCGTCGCGAGCGTCGTCGCGACGCCGCCGGCCGCGTTCGTGCGCGCGCTCGAGCCTGAGGCGCTCGGCGCGCTCTCGCACGCCGACTACTTCCGGCTCTGTCTGTCGGCGCACTACCTCACCTGCGCGACGCTGGTGCCGACCGACGTCGACAACCAGATCCGGCAGAAGCTCTGGACGCGCAGCCTGCCGCTCGCGACCGTGCTCGAGATGGGCCGGCTGGTGCTCGAGAGTGGCGGCTGGGACTTCGGGCCGCTCACGACGCGCGCCTGCTACGGCGCGAAGGGCTCGCCCTTCGAAGAGGTCGCGCTCACCGGTCACGCGGGCGAGTTTTTCACCGTGGCCGCCGGCGCGTACGCCGCGCTCGGGCGCCACAAGGCCGCGGACGCCAGGGCGCTCCGCGACGCGCTGCTCGAGGCGATCGCGCAGGCGACCGAGCGGTGCTCGGAGGTCTTCGGCTCGCTGGTGCGCGCCGGAGACGGCATCGGCGCGCTGCGAGCGGCGGCGACGATCGCGCACAACTTCGGCGACCTCGATCGCGTGATCGACATGTGGGACCTGCCCTTCGACGATCCGCTGCGCCTCGGCTTCCGCGGGCTCACCGGCTCGGCCTTCGACGACGAGCGGCGCCTCCGCTACCAGGGGCGGCTCTGGACCGCGGGCGAGCTCTACAAGAGCGTGATCGAGGGCTCGTCGATGGCGCTCGAGAACCACCGGCACTTCGCGCTGCGCAAGCCGCGGGGCCTGCGCACCCACCCTGCCCTGCGGGTGCCGCTCGGCCCCTTCTTCGACGACTGGGGCGCCGAGGTCGCGGCGCGCCTCGAGGACGAGCCGCTCATCGCGGAGATCGACGCGCTCGTGCAGGCCGCCCTCCGCAAGCCCAAGACCGCGAGCTACGCGCGGGCGCTCTGCGTGATCCGCCAGGCGCGGCCCGAGCTCGACGAGCGCTCGCGCGCGATCGTGCGCCACCCGCAGCTCGGCCGGGTGCTCGCGATGGCGCGCGAGGACTTCGAGGCGCGCTGGTCGAGCGCCGCGCTCGCCCACCTCGACGCGATCCCCGCCCGCGCTCGGCCCTGAGCGTCAGCCGCGGGCGCGCTCGCGCTCGAGCTGCTCGCGCAGGAAGGCGCGCATCGCAGGCGGCGGCTTCTTGCCGTGCTTCGCCAGCTCGGCCTCGATCCACGCGCACGCCTCGTCGACGTCCGAGACGACGCAGTACGGGATCGGGATCGGCTGCATCATCAGGAGCGTGCTGAACAAGAAGCGGAAGCCCGCCGACGGCGCGATGATCGCCGTGCCGAGGCAGGCCTTCTTGGTGGCGGCGCGGCGATCGCGCGTCCAGTCCGCGAGGCGCTTGAGCTGCGCCATGTCCGGGCGGTAGCGCAGCATGAAGGATGCGGCGATGAAGGGCTCGGCCGCGTCGTAGATCGCGTCCATCTCGCGCATGTAGCGCTCGAGCTCGGCCGGCTCCTGCTCGCCGTTGAAGACGTTCAGCAAGAGAGGCCATCGGCTCCGATCGATCCGCAGCGCGGTCATTCGGGCGAGACTGTGCACCGGCCGCGGGCCGCCGTCACGCTCGAGCACGGGTCACGGCGGGGCTTTACGTCGCGCCCTCGCGGTCCTAGAGTCGCCAGCCCCCAAGACGACCAACCAAGGGCCGCGCGGCGCGCGGCGGGAGGATCGACAGCGATGGCATTCACTCTACCCGAGCTCCCGTATGCGAAGGACGCGCTCTCGCCGCACATCTCGGCCGAGACCCTCGACTTCCACCACGGCAAGCACCACCAGGCCTACGTCACGAAGCTGAACAGCCTCGTGGAGGCCGACAGCTCGCTCGCCGGCAAGAGCCTCGAGGAGCTGATCCGCACCACCAAGGGCGGCGTCTTCAACCAGGCCGCGCAGGTGTGGAACCACACCTTCTACTGGAACAGCATGAGCCCGAGCGGCGGCGGCGAGCCGACGGGCGCGATCGCCGACGCGATCAAGAAGAGCTTCGGCGGCTTCTCGGACTTCAAGGAGCGCTTCAGCGCCGCGGCCGCCGGCCACTTCGCGTCGGGCTGGGCCTGGCTCGTGAAGGACGGCGACAAGCTCGAGATCGTCGACCTCCACGACGCGGGCAACCCGCTCACCCTGGGGAAGACGCCGATCCTCACCTGCGACGTCTGGGAGCACGCGTACTACGTCGACTACCGCAACGCGCGGCCGAAGTACGTCGAGGCGTGGTGGAACCTGGTCAACTGGGACCACGCGAACAAGCACCTCTGACGGCTTCGGCTGGCACGCGCCTTCGATCGCGCGACGAACCTCGAGCGGGGCTCCGAATCGCTCCCGCTCGGCATCGCGACCTGCCTGCTGACGAAGCCAGATGAGATGCACGAAGA
>JAEZBP010001111.1 GCA_023427125.1 Pseudomonadota bacterium
CAGCAGGGCGCACGTCGGCTCGCCCGGAGCACAGCCCGCGAACATGCAGCGCCGCACGCCGAGGGAAGTGCGCGCGCAGACGAACCCCATACCGCAGCCCACGGAGCCCTCGGCCGTTCGCGTACACGTGTCCATCGCCTCGGCATCGTCGGCCAGGCAATCATCGTTTGAATCACAGGCGCGCCTGCTCACCCCGCATCCACCCTCCCAGCAGTAGTCCTGGCAGGTGAAGAGGCGCGTCGGCGCGCAGAGCTGATACTGACTACAGTCAAACTCGTCGGTGCAGGGCGCGCCGACCGCGGTGCGCAGCGCGCAGACGCCGTAGTCACACGTGAGCCCTCGGGCGATGCAGATCTCCGGGCTCGCCTCGGCGCAGGGGTGCTCACAGCGCCCGTGGCGATTGCACGCGAGGCCGCGCTCACAGTCCAACCAGCTCGGGCACTCGCCGCCGAGCCCGACCGTGCCTCCGGCGAAGCACACGGGAGAGTGCGCGACGCTGGACAGACAGGCCTCGCCCGTCGCGCAGAGCAGACCCTCGTCGGGATCGCACTCCGCCATGCACGCCGTCCCGCCCTCCGTGCCCGTCCAGCCACACCGATAGCCGTCCCGGCACGACTCCGGATCCGACCGGTCGCACGGCCCCGAATGCGTGCAGCCCGCGGCCAACAGCGCGGCGAGCGCGCCGGCGACGAGCCATGGTCGACCGCAGCTCACCACGTCAGTCACGTCGCAAACACCCACCATCTCCCCCAACTCAAGGCCTGTCGCGAAATCACGGCGCTCGGGGGGCGCCGAGCTGCGCGTTCACCCTCTGCTGTCCACCCGGGGACGGGTAGCGCCGACCGGACGGAAGGGCGCGCAGCTCGGCCCGCGCGCTCGCGAAGCGCGCGCAAAGCCACCTCAGTTCGCGTAGCCGAGCGCGCGGAGCTGCGCGCGGATGGTCTCGTCCATCTCGGCGTTCTCCGACTCGAGCGAGGACGCCCGATCCTGGCGCGCCGAGAGCCACTGGCTCCGGTTCTGCGCGCCGAGGTACTGCCCGAGCAGGATGCGCGTGTAGCGGCCCGCGATCGGGAAGTCGCGGACCTCCCGCTCGGTGCGCTCACCCGGATCGGCGGCCAGATCGAAGAGCACGCTGCTCAGGTTCGCGCGGACCACGATCTTGTACTGGCCCGCGAGCGCCACCCGGCGGATGTCCTGGAAGTCGCTGAACGCGACCTGCGGGCCCGGCGTGACCCCGCCGAGGAGATCCGGCACCAGGCTCCGGCCCTCCGCGCGCGAGAGGCCACGGACGCCCGCCAGATCGAGGATCGTCTGCGGGATGTTCATCGTGCTGACGGCGTGGGGGACCCGGCGGCCCTCGGGGATGCGCCCCGGCATGTGGAAGATCAGCGGAACGGCGAGCAGCTCCTGGAAGATGCTGTGCCCGTGGCCGTAGCTGCCGTGCTCCATGAACTCTTCGCCGTGATCGGAGGTGATGACGAGCAGCGTGTCCTCGGCCACCCCGAGCTGCTCGAGCCGCTCCATGAACTGGCCGAGCCAGTGATCGTGGTAGCTGATCTCACCGTCGTGCAGCGCCTCGAGCCGGCGCCGATCGGCCGCGTTGAACGTGACCTCGTTGCGCTTGGCGCGCTCGAGCAGGTCCGGCGTCTGCCGCGGCTGCACGACGCCCGCGTACTCGCTCGCGTCGTACTGGCGCAGGTACTCGGCCGGCGGATCGTAGGGGACGTGCGGATCGATCGTCTGGATGTAGACGAAGAAGCGCTCGTCCTTGTGCGCCTCGATGAAGTTGCCCGCCTGGCGGAAGACGTCCTCCGCCTCGGTGCTGCCGCCCTCGCGGATGTAGTTGTTGTAGTCGTCCCAGCCCTGATCGAAGCCGAAGCGATCGGAGACGTAGCCGTTCGCGATGAAGCTCCCGGTCGCGAAGCCCGCGCCGTCGAAGACCTCGCTGACGAGCTCGGCGCTCGCCGGCAGCCGGGCCTCGTCGGTCTTGGCGCCGTGGGTCACCGGCGAGAGGCCGGTCAGCACCGAGGCGACGCTCGGCTTGGTCCAGTTCTCGGGCGACTGCGCCCGCTCGAAGAGCACGCCGCGCTGCGCGATGCCGTCGAGCACCGGCGTGCGCACCCGCGACTCGGGGTTGTAGGGGCGGAGCTTCGAGGCCCGCAGGGTGTCGATGAGGAGCACCACCACGTTGCGCACCTCGGCCGGGCGCGCGGCCACCTGGGGCGGCGGCACCATGATCGAGGGCGCCGAGAACGCGACGCGGCCCTGGCCCGAGCCGCTCGCCTCGAGCTCGAGGCGCACCACCTGACCGGCGAAGCGCGCCAGATCGAGCGACTGATCGTTCCACGCCGCGGTGGGCGCCGCCGAGAAGAGCTCGGCCGCCTCGCCGCCCTCGGGCGTCACGCGGATCTTCGCGGCCAGGCCGGCCGGCTCGCCCTGCGCGCCGACGCCGACGACCAGGCGGCCGCGCTCGGGCACCTCGAGGTAGTAGCTGAGCGTGGTCGGCGAGCGCAGGACGAGCGCCTGCCGCTCGACCCCGCCGGCGTCGACGGCCGCGACCAGCGTCTCGTAGTGCGGCGCGACGTAGCGCTCGTCCTCGGCGGGCTGTGGCCCCTCGAGCACGCGGATCGAGTCGATCGCGGCCGACACGTTCTGTCCGTCGACGACGGTCGTCCCGCCGAAGCGGAGCTGCACGTAGTTCTCGCCCGCGCGCAGCCGCTCGGCCGGCACCCGCACGTCGTAGCTGCGGAACTGCGCGCCCTGCTGGAGGACCACCGTGTCGATCGGCTGGCCGTTGACGTAGGGCTGCATGCGGTGCGAGCCGACCGGCTTCACCTGCACGCGCAGCGTGACCTCGCGCGCCTCGCGGAGCGGAAAGAAGAAGCGGCCGTTGTCGCTCGCGTAGGTGTAGGTGACGTCGCCGTCGGTCCCGTCGGCGCCCCAGCCCGAGCCCCAGCTCCCGAGCGTGTACTTGTGGCGAGCGGGCGTGCCGAAGTCGAGGAAGAGGCCGTGGTGGTCGACGTCGGCGAGGTGGCTGATCTCCAGCAGATCTTGCTGCATCGCCAGGCTCGCCGCCTGGGCCGGCCGCTCTGGGATCGCACCCTCCGGCCGGATCTCTTCGTCCGTGCCTGCCGAGTCGCCGCCGCATCCCGCGAGCAGCCCGATCCCCAAAACCACCGACAACAGCTCCCGTCTCATCCGTCCTCCTACACGCGCGGCCCGGCGTTCGCCCCGCCGGACCGTGGTTGACCACTGAAAGCGTGGACAGGTCGGTCGGCGGTAGCACGGCGCTCACGCCGGGGTCAAACAAACGGCCTGCCGAGGCCTCCGCAGGGGCCACCGAGGGCCGCCGGCACGCCAGGAACGCCCGATCGCGACGGAAAAGCGACGCCCCGACCCTGCAAGAGTCGATTTCACCCGCCGAGATCGCTCGCGCGCCCTCGCAGCGGGCCGACCTCCCCTCGCGAAAACGCTCCCCGCGCCCGCGAAGACCGATCTCATCGCGTGAGATCGGGTCTCGCACCTGCACAGAGCCGTCTCCGGCGAGCGAAGAGGCCTCTCCGCACCTCGCGGAGACCGATCTCACCCGGTGAGATCGGGTCTCGCACATGCAGAGAGCCGATCTCACCCGGTGAAATCGACTTTTCAGGCCTCGTCGGGGTCGAGGTCGTCCTCGTCTTCGCGCTCGGCGGCGGGCGCGAGCGGCTCGGCGCGGGGGGCGGGGCGCTCGGGGTGCTCGGCCAAGAGCTGCTCGAGGGCGTCGAGCACCTCCGCGACGCCCTCGCCGGTCGCGGCGCTGAACGCGAGCAGCTCCGCCTGCTCGCCGAGCTTCCCGGCGAGCGCGGCGCGCAGCTCCGGGAGCGCGTCGCGCACCTCGGGCAGATCGAGCTTGCTCACCGCCACCACCATCGGCCGCTCGGCCAGCTCCGGGTCGAAGCGGCGCAGCTCGCTCATCAAGACCTCGAAGTCCCGCGCGGGCTCGCGCTCCGGATCGGGGTCGAGGGTCACGATGTGGAGGAGCGCGCGGGTGCGCTCGACGTGCTTCAAGAAGCGCGTGCCGAGCCCCGCGCCCTCCGCCGCGCCCTCGATGAGGCCCGGGATGTCGGCGACGACGAAGCTGCGGTCGACGTCGCGGTGCACGACGCCGAGGTTCGGCACCAGCGTCGTGAACGGGTAGTCGGCGATCTTCGGGCGGGCCCGCGAGACGCGGGCGATGAAGGTGCTCTTGCCGACGTTCGGGTAGCCGAGCAGGCCGACGTCGGCGAGGAGCTTGAGCTCGAGGCGCAGGTCCTTGCGCGCGCCCGGCTCGCCGGGCTCGGCGCGGCGCGGCGCGCGATCGCTCGGCGTCTTGAAGTGGATGTTGCCGCGCCCGCCGCGGCCGCCGCGCGCGATGATCGCCACCTCGCCCGGCTCGCTCAGATCGGCGAGCACCTCGGCGGTCTCGCGATCGTAGACCTGCGTGCCGACCGGCACCCGCACCCGCAGATCCTCGCCGCCCTTGCCGTACTGGTCCTTGCCCCGGCCGTGCTCGCCCGAGGGCGCGGAGAGCCGCCGCCGGTAGCGCAGGTCCATCAGCGTGCCGAGCCGATCGTCGGCGACGAAGATCACGTCGCCGCCCTTGCCGCCGTCGCCGCCGGCCGGACCGCCGAAGGGCTGGTGCTTCTCGCGACGGAACGCGACGCTGCCGTTGCCGCCGTCGCCCGCGACCACCTCGAGCTCCACCTCGTCCACGAAGCGCATGACCGGACGCGCTCTCTATGCCTTCGCCCCTGCCGCGGCAAGGGAACACGCCGTGAGATCGTCAGACCTCCCCCACCGTGGGCGCGGTCGGCCGCTTTCGCTTGCCGAGCGAGGTGCGCCCGAAGGGCTTCAGGATGCCGAGGGCGCTCAGGAGGACGAGCACGCCGATCTGGATGAAGCCCACGCGCTGATAGTGGAAGAGGGCGTCGGCCCAGCCCTCCGGGATCGCGCCCGCCGCTTCGCGCAGCGAGGCGAGCATCGTCGCCGTGAGCGGCCGGTACTCGACCTGGCTGTGCATCGCCAGCACCAGCGAGCCGGCGAGCTTCGCCGCCATCCACCAGTGCCGGAGGAAGCCGAAGGGCCCGACGAAGCCGAGCGCCACCCCGGAGAGCGCGATGGCGAGCGCGCCGGGGAGGAGCACGTAGCGCTGGAGCGCGAGCGCGATCTCGAAGCCGAAGACGCGCTGATCCGCCGCTTCGGCCATGGAGACGACGAGCAGGACCGCGGCGGTCCCGCCGAGGAAGAGCGCGAGGCCGAGCACGTGGGCGAGCACGAGGGCGCCGCGGGCGCGGGCGCGCAGCGCTCGTCTCGATCGGTGGGGCTCTTCCATGGCTCGCGGGGTGCGCCCTCTGCGATGCGCGTGCCAGCGCCCCCGAGCGGCGCCCGCCACCGGCGGTGTCCGGGACTCCGGCGGCGAGCGTCCGGAGCGCCGGACGATCGGGCCCGCCTCGCGCGCGACTTCGGGTAGCTGTTTCGACACCCGCGGACTAGCCCGGATTATTCACGAGGGCACCGTGTCACACCGCATCTCGCCGGAACCATTGGCCGTACGTCCGATGCTCGCTCGTCACGTAGGGACACTACGCTCCTCGCTGCGCTTCGGGCGTGCGACCAAGCGTCCTCGACGAACTACGGCGT
>JAEZBP010001184.1 GCA_023427125.1 Pseudomonadota bacterium
CGCTGGCGATCTGCGGGCCCGGATCGAGCCGCGCGGGCTCGGCGGCCTCGTGCTCGTGCTCGTCGTCGTGCCGATCGTGGATGCCCAGCAGGATGCAGTCGGGGCACTGGCAGTCGCCCTCGGCGTCGAGGGGGCACACGCAGACGTGCGGCTCGGGCCCGCGCAGCGCGACGAGCGCTCGGCCGAGCCCGCCGGCGATGGGGAGCATCGCCGGGAGAAGCAGGAGCGCGGCGCGCAGCGTGGGGGCCACTGCGAGCAACCGTAGGTTCGTCACGGCGCGCGGGCTGTGATCTCACGCAATGAGGCGGAGGCTCGGCGGTCGGCGGCGGACGAGAGGGGCGCGCGACCGGAGATGGCGGATACGTGGCGTATACCCGCGCGGTCGGTGGGATACGCTGTCGGTCAGCCTGCCAACGGGACGCAGCCCGATCGGCTGCTTGACGTACGTAAACACGTTGTTTACGGTTGTCCTCCGATGCGCCTCGCCTCCTCCGTCGCTAGCTCGCTGGTGCTCGCCCTCTGCGGGTGCGCGAGTGGCAGCCAGTCCGCGCCCGACGCGAGCTCGGCCCCGGTGCCGGATTCGTCGACGGCATCGCCCGACGCGGCGACGGGCCGGGACGCGGGGATCGATGCCTGGGTCGCGCCGGACGCGTGGGTCGCGCCGGACGCGGGGCCGACGGGGCTCGCGCTCGAGCTCTCCTCGCGCACGCTCGTGTGCAAGCTCATCAGCGGCGACGATTGGGATCGGGAGAGCGCGAACCGCACCCACACCCGCTTCAACCTGCGCGGGACCGATCTCGGCACGCCGGCCATCGTGGGCGACGACCTCACCCTCTTCTTCGGCGACACCCACGGCTGGCGGCAGATCTGGCGGGTCGGCGAGGACCCCGACGCGGTCGCCCGGGTGCCGCTCGCCGCTGCGCGCGCCGACCTGACCACCCTCTGCGATCGGCTCGACTTCTTCGTCACGAGCGACGTGCCGAGCGTCGCCGCTTCCACGGACCCGTCGGTGCTGCGCGACTTCGAGGGCGGCTACTTGGGCGCGCCGGCGGGCGAGTCGATCCGGGACTACATCGATCGACCCGTCCCCGCATTCGAGACGGCCGACAGCTCGTTCGCCGGCTCGTTCGAGGTCCCGAGCGGCGCCATCTCCCACGCGGGTCAGACCTACATCTTTTGGTCGACCCGGTCCGGCACCGGCGATATCGGGCCGATGCGCCTCTCGTTTCTCGCGCGATGGGAGACGCCGGGTCGCTCGCCGCTCTTCTACCAGATCCTCCACCGCATCGACGACCTGGAGTGGGGGCGCCCGCTCGGCGGTCATTTCCTTCAGATCGCGCCGGTGATCCGCGACGGTTACCTCTATCTCTTCGGCACCGGCCACTACCGGCAGGATGGCGTTCACCTGGCGCGAAAGCGCGCGGACGACATCGCGCTGCCCGGCGGCTTCGAGCTCTACGATCCACGGACCGGAGCGTGGAGCGCCGCCGAGGGCCTCGATGAGCACGCCCGCTCGGCGATCCCCGCGATGATCGACGAGAGCGTCCGCGGGATCGGCGAGCTCGGCGTGCAGTACGTCGAGGAGGCGGGGCTCTACGTCCTCATGTACCAGCAGCTCTCGCCGACCTCCGGAGGAAATCGGATGGTGATGCAGGTCGCGCCGCGCCCGGAGGGGCCTTGGGCGTCGGCCACCGTGATCCGCATGGACGATCCGGAGTTCGCGTTGCGGCACTGCTGCATCCCGGGCGGCGCTTGCCCGGGCGAGCGGGTCATCCGCTGTGATCATGGTGGTCTCTACGGAATCTATCCGTTGCCTTTGATCGAGACGGTGCGGCGGGGCGACGAGCTCGAGCTGAGCGTGCCCTTCGTCGCCTCGACATGGAATCCCTACAGCGTCGTGCTCTTTCGGGCGGTGGTGACCGTGACACCGACCTTCGATGAATGATCGGAGAGGCAGGAACATGAGCTGGACTCGCGTGCTCGTCATTACGTTCGTCATCGGGTGCGGAGGGCCGAGCGACCCGAGCCCTGACGCGCAGGTCGGCGACGCCACCACGCCGATGCTCGACTCCGGGCAGCTCGACTCCGGCCAAGACGGAGGCACCGAGCGCACCGATGGAGGGCAGCTGCCCCCGATCGAGCTCGGCGATCCGATCACGGTGCCGCCCGATCAGCTGGAGAGCTGGGTTTGGATCAGCATGCCCGAGATGCGCTGCGCCGACGGGACCGAGGGCGGCTTCGCCGTCAACATGACCGAGCGCAGCGGTGATCTGCTCTTCTATCTGCAGGGCGGAGGCATCTGTTACAACTCGCTGACCTGCGCGGTCGGCGGGGCCGCTCGGAACGTCGGCGCCGACCCGATCAACACCGCGCTCGACGGCGCGATCCGCGGAGGACGCGGGGTCTTCGATCGCGAGGACCCGACCAACCCGCTCCGCGACATGAGCTACGTCGTCGTTCCGCACTGCACGGGGGACTTCCACCTCGGCACGAAGATGACGCGGTACGGCAGCACCGAGATCCACCACATGGGCTACTTCAACATCGCCCGCGCGATGGAGCGGGTGGTCCCGACCTTCCGAGACGCCGAGCGCGTCGTGCTCTCCGGCTTCAGCGCGGGCGGCGTGGGCATCACCGGCAACTACCACCAGGTCGCGAGCGCGTTCGCGATGGTGGGGCAGCCGCCTCCTTACCTCATCGCCGACGGTGGGCCGCTCATGCGAAAGCCCTTCCTCTCCGACGACGCGCAGGCCGATCTCCGCGAGTCGTGGGGCCTCGACGACTCGATCGGGCGCTTCTGCGCGAGCTGCATGGAGGATGGCTACCACGACGTGTATCGGATCAACGCAGTTCTCCACTCGGGCCTGAGGAGCTCGGTCGTGTGTGCGTATGACGACTCGGTCGTGCGGCTGCTCTACTCGGTCATGAACGGGGGCTTCAACTCGACGCAGATGCGCGAGGGGCTGGTGGATCTCGGCGACTGGGCGGAGACGTATGAATCTTCGATCCTCCCCGGCGTCCATCGGACGTTCTACTTCGAGGGGGAGCGGCACGGCGCGCTGAACGTCGACGCCCTCTCGGCGACGCCCGGGCTCGCCGAGTTCCTCCAGGCGCAGCTCGGCTCGGGCGAGTGGAGCAGCGTGCGTCCGTAGCCAGCGCTTCCTGGCCCCGCTCTCCAGCCGAGCGGCGAACCGCTCCGCTCGGCCTTCCCCGAGCGCCGGGAATTCTGCGGCAGCCCCCGAGCTACGCGCCTTCGGGCGGGGGCGCGGGCGGCGGGGTGTCGGGGGCGCGCAGGTCGAGGGCCGCGCTGACGAGGTGATTCATCACGCGGCGCGCTCGATCGAGGCCCGCGTCCGTGACGTTGCGGCCCTCGTCGCCCTCCTCGAGCATCATCCGCGTCACCCCCTCGAGCGCGAGGATCAAGGCGCGGAAGAGCAGGGGATCGACCGGCTGCGAGAGGTGCCCGCGCGTCGCGGTGACGAAGAGCGACGCGAGGGCCTCGTGGACATCCATACGCCGCGCGTGGAGGAGCGACTCGTGGCGGTGCGCCTCGCCACCGAGCACGAAGACCAGGCGCCCGAACTCCCGCGCGCTGCGGAGGTGCGCGTCGATGCACCCCCGGACCCGATCGAGCGGCGTGGCGCCGTCGCTCACCGCGATGGTGCACGCCCCGAGCAGGCTGTCCGTGCCCATCCGATAGAGCGCGACCATGACGGCCTCTTTGCTGTCGTAGAGGCGGTAGAAGGTCCGCCGTGAGACGCCGGCGGCCTTCAGGATGTCCTCGACCGAGGCGGCGCGGACCCCGAGGTCGGCAAAGACGATCGCCGCGCCCTGGAGAATGCGTGTGCGCGCCCCGATCTCACCGATCTGAACGCCGCTCGCGCGTGGCTTGTCAGCCGGCTTGGACTTCGAGCTCATGGTCGTGGAGTATGACCAAGTGGGGACGCCCACGCCATCGAGGCGCCGTGAGACCTCAGCTCGGGTCGACGACGCGACCCAGAAAGAGGATGGCGCCCGAGCGCAGGTCGCGGATGAAGAAGAGGAAGGGGTGGTCGGCGGTGAACGGGATCGGCGGCTCGCTCGGCGCCGCGGCCCCTCCTCGCATCATCACGACGGCGGTGGCCGCCGCGGCCTCGGTGCCGTCCTCGTCGACCTGCACGAAGGCCTTGTGGAAGACCTCGGAGATCGAGAGCCGATCGTCCGGGTCGGGCGGGTCGGCGATGCCGGTGAAGTCGGCGGCCTCGGCGTCGAAGGCGAGCCGCATCCCGAGCTGCTTCAGCGTGTCGCTCAAGCGCATCGAGGGCTCGGGCGCGATGCGGAACTTCGGGAGCGCCACCGCCACGCGGCGGCTCGCGTCGAGCGATGACGTGAAGCTCGCGAGGCGCGCGGCGTCGAGGCCCGCCTCGATCGCGGCGAGCCCGTCGCGCTCGCGGGGGAGCACGATGGTCATCGCGAGCTCGTCACCGCGATAGGGCAGCTCGAGCACCTGTGCGCCCTCGATCTCGGCGTAGGCGAAGCGCTCGGCGCGGTGCATCGTCGGGACCTCGACGCGGCGCGTCCCGCCGGCGAAGAACGCGGCGTCGCGGGTGGCCTGGCGCTCGAAGGGCGTGCGCCAGCGCGCGAGGAAGTAGACGGCGTTCGTGAGCACGAGGCGGGTGTCGGCGCGGATGACGCCGGCGGGGAGGAGATCCTGGATGCGATCGCGGGTCTCTCGGGCCACCCAGCCGTTGATGTGCGCGCGGGCGGGCTCCGGCGCGCTCGCGAAGTCGAGCGGCTCGAGCGGCGCGCGGTAGCGATCGCGGGTGAGCGCGAGGAAGGTCGGCTCGAAGGTGAAGGTGCGCTCGCCGAAGAGGCGGTTCGCCACCGCGAGCGTGTAGGTGTCGCGCGCCGGATCGTTCCACGTCGAGAGGACGTTGCCCGCCGCGACGTGCAGCGCGGCCGGGTCCGCCGGTGCGTGCAGCACGCGGGCCATCTCGGCGGCGGTCTCGCCACGCGCGCCGCCGTAGGTCATGTCGAGCGCGATGGCGATGCTCGCCGGCGAGACGATCTGGTTGCCCGGCGTCTCGCGCACCCGAGCCCAGAGGTCGAGGGCGAAGGCGTTGGTCGACTCGGCGAAGAGGCGCGCCTGCGCATCGGTCGGCGGCGAGAGAGGCGCGGTGTCGGGAGGCACAGCGTTGGAGGGCACAGCGTTGGAGGGCACAGCGGGCTCCGTGGGCTGCGAGGTGGCGCCGGCGTGCTCGGGGGTCGGACGCGAGGGGTCGCTGGTCTGCGTGCCGCACGCGAGCGTCGCGACGCACGAGAGGAGGACGAGGTGTGCCCGCATGCGCGCAGCATGCCTGAAGGTGCGCGCCGGAGGCGAGGGCGGCGTTGACCGAACGGGAGCGCGCGGGCAAGGTTGCCCTGTCTCGCATCGCGCTCGCTGCGCACGATGATGGGAGGCACGTCAGGAGTGCCCATGCGATCTCTCTACGTCGTGGCCCTCGCGGTCGCGATCCTCATCCTCTCTTTTCCGCGCGCGGGGAGCGCGCAGGTGACGCCGGGGAGCGCCGACTGCAGCACGCCCCGGCGCGCGCTCTCGAGCTGGCTCGCGAACTTACAGGAGGGCGAGGAGCACCCGAGCGAGGCCATCCGCTGCTTCGACTGGGAGGGCGCGCGTGTCACTGAGAGCGACGAGCGCGTCGACTCGGCGCGGCGACTCAAGCGCGTGCTCGACGCGCGCGGGCTCTGGGTGGAGATGGAGGACATCTCCGACGAGGCCTCGCCGGCCGACGTCACGCGGGTCGTGCCGTTCCCGAACCTGCTGTCCGGCTTCGCCCTCACGAAGGAGGGCGACGACTGGCTCGTCAGCGCCGAGACGATACGGAGCGTGCCGGGGTGGTACGACGAGACCTTCGCGGTCGATCTCGAGGAAGTGATCGGGGCGCTGCCGGCCTGGACCCAAGAGACCGTGCTCGGGGCGGCGTGGTGGCAGTGGCTCGCCTTGCCGCTCTTCGTGCTCATCGCGCTGATCATCCGCCAGGTCGTGAGCTGGATCGTGCAGACGCAGGGCACGCGGCTGCTCACCACGCTGGTGAGGCGCCTCGACCCGGCGCTGCTCAAGCGCGCCGCGCTGCCGATCGGGACCACCGTCGCGACGATCCTCCTGATGTACGCGTTCCCGAGCCTGCGCTTCGGCGTGGACGTGAACCGCGTCGTGATCTTCGGGCTGCGCGTCGCGACCGCGGTGAGCGCCGTCCTGATCGTGTATCGGCTCGTCGACGTGCTCGCCGACGTGCTCGACAAGCGCGCCGACGACACGACCACGAAGCTCGACGATCAGCTGGTGCCGCTGATCCGCAAGTCGCTGAAGGTCGTGACGGTCGTCCTCGGCGTGATCTTCGTGCTGCAGAACCTGGAGGTCGACGTCGCATCGCTGATCGCCGGCGTCTCGCTCGGCGGGCTCGCCTTCACCCTCGCGGCGCGCGACACCGTGGCGAACTTCTTCGGGAGCGTGAGCATCTTCGCCGATCAGCCCTTCCAGGTCGGCGACTGGGTGGTGATGCAGGGCGTCGAGGGCGTGGTCGAGGAGGTCGGGATGCGCTCGACCCGGGTGCGCACGTTCTACCGCTCGGTGGTGAGCATCCCCAACGCGAAGGTCGCGGACGGCATCGTCGACAACTACGGCGCGCGCGACTCGCGCCGCACGTTCATCACGCTCGGCCTCCAGTACGACACCACGGCCGAGCAGATGGAGGCCTTCTGCGATGGGGTGCGCGCGATCCTCGCGGCGAACCCGGCGGTGAAGAAGGACGGCTACCACGTCTACTTCAGCGGCTTCGGCGACAGCTCGCTGAACGTGATGCTCTACTTCTTCTTCGTGGTCGACGACTGGGCGGCCGAGCTCCGGAACCGCCACCTGGTCTTCCTCGAGATCCTGCGGCTCGCGGCGGCCCGGGGCGTCCAGTGCGCGTTCCCCACGCGCACGCTGCACCTCGCGACCCGCGCGAGGGAGACGGAGATCCCTCCGCCCTCGCGGCCGACCGACGCGGAGCTCGGGGCGGCGGTGCTCGCGTTCGGGCCCGGCGGCGCGCTCGCCCGGCCCGGCGGCCCCGCGATCAGCCACGGCTTCTATCCCACGCCTCCGGCGGCGCTCACGTTGGCGCGCGAGGGCGACGATCCGGGCGCCGACCAGGCGGACAGCCGGGAGTAGCGCTCCTTCACCCGCCGGTCGGGGCGCGCAGCCACGCCGCGAGCGCCTCGGGCGTGAGGCCTCGACCCGTCGAGATCGGCTCGAGGGTGGTGCGGGCGACGCGGCGACCGCTCGCGGGGTCGAGCACGATCAGCGTGGCGATGCGATCGACCTCGTGCTCGCGGAGCAGCGCACGGTGCCGATCGAAGCGTCCGACGTCGACGTAGACCACGACGTAGCGCTCCTCGAGAACCGAGCGCGCGGGCTCCTCGCGGCTGACCCGCACGACCTCGCGGCAGTCGCTGCACCAGTCGGCCACGAGATCGAGCAGCACCTGCCGGCCGCTCGCGCGCGCGCGGGTGCGGGCCTCGGCGATCGCCGCGTCGAGCTCGGCGTCGGTGCGCACCACGAAGGGATCGGCCTCGGCGCCGGAGGGTGAGGCGCGATCCTCGCCGCAGCCTGCGAGGGTGAGGGCGAGGGCGATCGGGATCCATCGCGCGGCCCACCGCGCGATGAAGGAGCGTCGAGGGCTCATGCGGGGAGGATAGCGCGCTCGCTCCGACTCGATTGACCGAGACGCTCGGGGGATCGATCGTGCTCGCGATGGACGCGCAGCGATCGATCACGATGGCCCTCAGCCGAACGTTCCGGTGGATGCAGGAGCGGAGGGCCGCGAGGGCGCGGAGGGGGGCCTGGCTGGCCGAGCGGCTCGGGCTGGCGCGCGCGCAAGAGGCGCGTGAGCTCGCCTCGCGCGTCGATCTCGCGCTCGGGCGGCTGGCGCGGCTACGCGAGGCGGCCCGATGAAGCGCAACATCCTCTTCATCACGACCGACCAGCAGCGCTACGACTCGCTCGGCTGCACCGGCAACCCGCACTGCGCGACGCCCCAGATCGACGCGCTCGCGCGCGAGGGGCGCCTCTACGAGCGCGCCCACGTGCACAACGTCGTCTGCATGCCCTCGCGCTCCACGATGCTGACCGGCCAGCACCCGCGCACCCACGGCGTCATCGCCAACGGCGTCCCGCTGCCCGAGGACGCGCCCTCGGTGGCCACGCACCTGCGCCGCGCGGCCGGCTATCGCACCGCGCTGATCGGCAAGGCGCACTTCGAGCCGCACCTCGATCCCTTGCTCCGCTTCTTCGAGAACCGCTGCGCATCCGAGGGCCTCTCGGGGCCATGGCGCGGCTTCGAGCACGTGGAGCTCGCCACCCACGGGCCGATGGGTGGCCACCACTACGCGCGCTGGCTCTGGCGCGAGCACCCCGAGGACGTGAGCGGCTTCGCTGCCGTGCTGACCGCCTCGCGCGGCGGCGACACCGGCGCGCCCGAGGTGGCTCACAACCCCATCCCGCGCGAGCGCTACCACACCGATTGGGTCGCCGATCGCGCCATCGACTGGCTAGGCACGCTCGAGCGCGACGAGCCCTTCTTCTGCTGGATGAGCTTCCCCGATCCGCACCACCCCTGGGACCCGCCACAGAGCGAGGTGAAGGCGCGCATCGACTGGCGCGAGCTGCCGATGCCCGAGCGCCACCCGGGCAGCGCGGCGAAGGTGGAGAAGGTGCTGCGCGAGCGGCCCGCGCACTGGGCGGCGTGGTGGCGCGGCGAGTTCCGCAACCCCGAGGGCGGGCCGGTCTTCTTCGTGCCGTCGCGGCTGAAGGACGAACAGCTGCGGGAGATCAACGCGCTGATCCACGTGGAGAACGAGCTGATCGACGAGGCGATCGCGCGGGTGATGCGGTGGCTGAGAGAGGCCGGCCTCGACGAGCACACCGACGTCGTGTTCACCTCCGATCACGGCGAGCTCCAGGGGGTGCAGATCACGGCCTGAGCAGTCGCCTCTGTTAATCGCGGCGGCCCCGTGTTAGCGGGAGGCATGGCGAAGAGGAAGCAGGGCAAGCGTCCGGTGAAGTTCGAGCCCCCGCAGGACGAGCGCGAGGCTCGCGTGATGGAGGCGGCGCGCCGGGCGTACCGGCTCGCGAAGGACAAGCTCCACGAGGCGCGAGACCCCGCGTCATCGAAGGAGGCGTACGAGGCGGTGTGGGCCGCCACCGACGAGGTGGGCCAGACGATCGTGGAGTCGGTCGAGGGTGAGGAGGCCGAAGAGGACCCAGACGGATTCGTCGACGCGGACGGGGTGCGGTGGACGTCGGTCACCGAGGACGCACGCACGTACCACACGCTGCGCGGCCCGATCCGCGTGAAGCGCAAGCGGCACCGGGCGGTGCGGAACGGGCCGACGCGATGTCTCTTCGAGGAGCGCCGCGGCGTGATGTCGCGCAGTACGATGCCCGACCTCGGCGAGGCGATCCTGCGGGCGTATGCGGATGTGCCGGGCGACGAGGCGGCGAAGCTGCTGACTTTGCTGACGCGGCACCCGATCTCGCCGTCGCGGATCAAGCGCTTCGTGGCCGACGAGTCGACCGCGATGCTCGCTCAGGAGAAGGAACTCTTCGACGCGGTGCTCGCGGAGCAGGCGGTGCCCGAGGCAACGAAGACCCTCGTGGCCAGCGTGGACGCGCTGAGTCTCCAGCTGCGCGAGGAGGGCTGGAAGCAGGCGACGGTTGCCACGGTGACGATGCTCGACGCGGAGGGCGAGCCGGTTCGTCGCGGATCGGGGACTCACACGATCCGCATCGCCGAGATGCCCGAGGCCGGCAAGGCGACGATCATGGAGCGCATCGAGCGGGAGGTCCGGGCCCTCGTCGCGCAGCGGCCCGATCTCGCGCTCGAGGTGGTCGTCGATGGTGCGAGCGACCTGCGCACGCACCTGCTCGAGCGTCTTCCCGAGGCGCGCCATCTGACGGACTTCTTCCACGTCGCGGAGCATCTCGCCGAGGCGCTCCGGTTGCTCTTCCCGTCGGACGACGCGAGGCGCGCCAAGGAGCGGGCGCGGTGGTGCCACAAGCTCAAGCACAAGCAGGGGACGCCATTCCGGCTCTGGCGCTGGCTCCGCAACGAG
>JAEZBP010001189.1 GCA_023427125.1 Pseudomonadota bacterium
TTCGCCGAGGACTACCTCGCGCTCGGCCAGCAGCTCCACGAGGCGGGGCTCGGCCTCTTGCAGGGGCTCTCGCTCGCGCTCGATCTGCCGCCCCGCGGCTTCGACGCGCGCCTCGAGGGGGCCGCGCCCGTCTTCCGCTTGCTGCGCTACCTGCCGCTCGCCGAGGACCAGCTCGGCAAGGGCATCCTCTGGGGCGAGGCGCACACCGACTTCAACCTGCTGACGCTGCTGCCCGGCGGGCGCTTCCTCGATCCCGAGGGCAAGCCCTGCGCGCGGCCCGACGCCGCGAGCGGCCTCTTCCTGCGCACCCGGCCGACGCCGGAGCACCCCCGCGGCCAGCTCGTCGAGGGGCGCGCGCCGGCGGGCTGCATCGTCGCGCAGGTCGGCCAGGAGCTCGAGATCCTCACCGGCGGCGAGGTGCTCGCGACGCCGCACGTCATCACCGCGCCCAAGGCGCCGGGCTACACGCGGATCAGCGCCGCGCACTTCCTGCACCTGCACCCGCACCAGATGGTCTTCCCCTTCGAGAAGTACCGGACGGAAGAGACGCTCCGGGCCTACAGCCCGCCAGTGCTCGCGGGCACCTACTCGATCAAGACGCTGGTCGACATCGGCCTCGCGCCCAAGAGCGCGATCGAGAGCCTCGGCTATCGCCACTACGGCCGGCTCGCCTCGATTCGAGCGGAAGAGATCCGCGCGGAAGAGACCTCGGGCGGATGATCCCCGCGTCCATCGTCGATCCCGAGCGCCCGCACCTCTTCGGGATGCGGGTGCCCGAGGTCCTCGCGCACCTCGCGCGGCACGGCGTCGCCGCGACCGAGACCGACGCCCGCCGGGTGCTCGCGCACGTCGTCTCGATGGGCCGGCAGGACCTCGAGCTCGTCAAGCCGGTGCGCAAGGAGATCGTCCGCGCGATCGACGCGCGCTTCGATCGGCGCCGCCTCGAGCTCGTCGAGCGCGTGACCGATCCCTTCGACGGCTTCGTGAAGTACCTCTTCCGGTCGCCCGACGGCGCGCTCACCGAGGCGGTGCGCATCCCGCTCCACAAGGAGGGCCGCTTCAGCGTGTGCCTCTCCTCGCAGGTCGGCTGCGCGATGCGCTGCGACTTCTGCGCGACCGGCCGCCTCGGCCTCAGCCGCAACCTCGCGGCGTGGGAGATGGTCGCGGCGTTCGTGGCGGTGCGCGACGAGATCGCCCGTGAGGGCAAGGGGCGCGTCAGCGGCGCGGTCTTCCAGGGGCAGGGCGAGCCCTTCCACAACTACGACGAGGTGATCCGCGCCGCTCAGGTCCTCTGCGATCCGTGCGGCGGCCGCATCAGCGCGCAGGCGATCACGATCTCGACCGTGGGCCTGGTCCCGCAGATCCACCGCTACTCCCAGGAGGGCCACAACTTCCGGCTCATCGTCTCGCTGACGAGCGCGGTGGCCGATCGGCGGCGCGGCTTGCTGCCGGTCGCGGGCCGCGTCTCGATGGACGAGGTGAAGGGCGCGCTGCGGGCCTACGCCGACTCGACGGGCAAGCGCGCGACGGTCGCGTGGGTGCTGATGGGCGGCGTGAACCACGGCGAGGACGAGCTCGAGGGCCTGCGCGAGCTCGCCCGCGACGTGCCGATCCGCGTGAACCTGATCGACGTCAACGACGCGCGCGACGAAGGCTACCGCCCCGCCACCGACGACGAGCGCCACGCCTTCCTCGACGGCCTCGAGGCCGCGTCGATCCCGTTCATCCGCCGCTACTCGGGCGGCAAGGGCCGCCACGCCGCCTGCGGCATGCTCGCCGCCGAGCCCCGGGCCTGATGCCTCGGCAGGCCTCGCGAGCGGTTTCCAGATTCCATCGCGCCATGTAAGAATCGCCCGCATGCGGGCTTCCTTGATGATCGTCGCCCTCGTCGTGATCGGATGCGGCGGCCCCTCGGACTCCGGCGACGCCGGCTTCGACGCCGGCGACCCATGTCGAGGTGAGGCCGACGGCGACGCGTGCGGCGACGGCCGGATCTGCCTGGCGGAGACGTGCGTCACGAGCCGGTGCGGCGACGGCGTCGTCGACGCCGAGCGCGGCGAGCTGTGCGACGACGGCAACGAGATCGCCTTCGACGGCTGCGAGCCCGAGACGTGCGTGCCGACCTGCACCGACGCCGCGATGTGCGACGACGGAGAGCCCTGCAACGGCGCCGAGCTCTGCGACGGAGCGTGCAGCACGGGAGCGCCGCTGAGCGACGGCACCTCGTGCGCCACCGCCGAGGTGGCGGAGGGCGTCTGCCGAGACGCGCGCTGCGTGGAGGCCGGCTGCGGCAACGGCGTGCTGGAGGACGGCGAGATCTGCGACGACGGCAACGACGACCCCTCCGACGGATGCACCGCGCAGTGCGAGCACACCTGCACGACCGACGCGGAGTGCGCCGACGGGAGCGTGTGCAACGGCGCCGAGGTCTGCGACCTGGCGACGCACACCTGCGGGCCGGGTGACGCGCCGCCCCCCTGCGACGACGGCAGCGCGTGCACCGTCGATCGCTGCGACGACGTGCTCGGCTGCGTCTTCGAGCTCATCGACGAGGACGGCGACGGCCACGCGCCCGACAGCATCCTCTCGTGCGGCACCGACTGCGACGACGGCCGCGCCGACGTCTTCGAGGGCGCCGAGGAGCTCTGCGACGGCCGCGACAACAACTGCAACGGCGACATCGATGAGAACCAGCCGACCTGGTACGTCGACTGCGACGGGGACGGCGTAGCGGCCGGGACCGACTCCTCGCGAGAGGCGTGCACCGAGCCGCCCCCCGAGAGCTGCGGAGGCGGATGGACGACGATCCGCCCGGTCAACGCCGCGACGACCGACTGCGACGACCTCGACCCCACCCGCTTCCCCGGCAACGTGGAGGCCGTGGGCGACGAGCACGACGCCGACTGCGACGGCCGCGAGATCTGCTACCTCGACTCCGATAACGACGGGTACCGACGCCCCGACGGAGCGACCATCACCAGCACCGACACTGACTGTCGGGACACCAGGGAGGCCCGCGCGTCGGAGCCGGCCACCGACTGCTGCGACACCGACAACCGCGCCGTCCCCGGCCAGACCGCGCACTTCACGGCGCCGCGCTCCGGGTGCGGCGGCTTCGACTACGACTGCGACGGCCGCGAGACTCTGCTCTACCGCAGTCTGGGACGGTGCAGCGGAACCGCCATTTGCGACTTCGCCGTGGGGTGGGCGGGGCGGAGCCCGGCGGCGTGCGGCGGGGTCGCGCCGTACTTCCTCAACACTATTCAGTGCCGCCTCCAGCTGTTCTCGTGCATGCCGAACCCCGGCGTAAACACCCAGGCTTGCCGCTGAGCCTCCTCTCGCCGCTCGGCCGGCGCGCTCAGCGGTCGGCGCCGAGGCCGGGATCGGGCAGCGGGAGGAACATGCTGTCGACGTTGCGCTCGTTGCCCTCGAAGGCGACGTCGGAGAGCGACGCGGCCAGATCGTAGGCGGGCTCCTGGATGTTGATGCCGATCACGCCGGCCGAGATCTCGCCGCGCGTGCCGACGAGCGTCGCGCCCTCGCCGACCTGCAGGCCGAGCAGGCGGCTGCGGGTGACGACGAAGCCCGTGAGGTCGATCGCGCCTCCGGTCCTCGCGGTCATGCCGTAGCCGTACTGCTGGCCCTCGGGGCACGCCTCGCCGCACTCCTGGCCGAGCGAGTCGCGGATCAGCAGATCGGTGATGCGCGCGGTCGAGCCGGGATCGACGACGAAGAGGCTGACCTCGCGGTTGCGCTCGAGCAGCACCCGCTCGCCGGTCAGCGAGGCGCCGAGGTTCGCCTCGAGCCCGCGGCCGTAGACGCCGAGCTCGGGCTCTCCGCGCGTATCGCGGATCACCACGTCGCGCAGGGTCGCCGTCGTGCCCTCCCCGCTCACCGCGGCGCCCTCGAGGGTCGAGCGCTCGATGATCGCGCGCTCGATCACGTTCTCCGCGCCGAAGAAGGTCAGCCCGAGGCCGAGGCCGCGAGGCCCGCTCGCGCGCGTGTCGCGCACGACCAGATCAGTGGCGTGGAGGCGCGTGCCCGGCCGGGTGACGATGCCGCCGCGGTGGTTCCCCTCGAAGAGCGCGCGCCGGACGGTCGCGCGCGACTCGCCCTCGAGGCTCATGCCGGTCCCCGCGAAGTCGAAGTCGCTGGCCGGCCGCGTGTCGCGCACGACCAGGTCCTCGAGCGTGTACGCGCCGTCCTCGCTGGCGACCACCGCGCCGCCGCGCGCTCGCTCGACGAGGACGAAGCGCGCGTCGAGCGTCGAGCCCACCCGCACCTCGAGCCCGGAGGCGGTCCCGTCGTCGAGGGCGCCGATGTCTTCGATGGCCACGTCCCGCACGGTGAGCTCGCTGCCGATCGCCGAGAGCAGGCCGCCGCGCGGGTGTCCCCACACCGCCGAGGCCGTGAGCGTCGCGAGGCCGCCCTCCTGGACCGCCATCGCGGTCCCCGCGCGCACGACGGGAGCGTCGCCGATCGAGTCGCGGAGGGCCACGCGCTCGAAGGTGCCCTCCGCGCCGTAGGCCACGGTCAGCGCGATCTGCGCGGCCCGCTCGAGCGAGGCGCGCCGCAGGGTCAGGCGCCCGCCGTCGATCACCTGCACGGCGCTGCCGCCGGTGCCGCTCGCGAAGGTCGTGACGTCGCGGACGATCACGTCCTCGGCCGTCACCGTGGTGCCGGCGCCGGTGACGTAGAGGCCGTAGCCCGACGCGGCGTCGACGACGACATCCTCGAGGTGCACCGTGACGCCCATCGCGACGTAGATGCCCATCGTGCCCGGCGCGCGGACGGTGAGGTTGCGCAGCTCACCGTCGCCGAGGAACGCGCCGACCAGCGTGTCCTCCTCGCTGACGACGGAGCTCGAGAGGATCGTCTCTTCCGGGCACGCGCCCCACACGCTCACGTCGCTGAAGAGGTCGACGCGGGGCTCGTCGTAGGTGCCCTTCGCGACGGCGACGACCGCGCCGGCCAGCGCGCGGCTCACCGCGAAGCCGACCGAGCCGTAGGGGCGCGCCTGCGTTCCGTCGCCGGCGGCGCCGCTGCGCACGTAGACGATGGGGCGATCG
>JAEZBP010000132.1 GCA_023427125.1 Pseudomonadota bacterium
CCGCGCCCCCCGCCCCCCCCCCCCCCCCCCGCCCCCCCCCCCCCGGCGTGAGCGCGGCGCGGTGGCCGCTGCGATCGAAGGCGGCGAGGCCGAGCGCGTCCTCCAGCGCCTTGACGCCGTAGCTGACGGCCGAGGTCGTGCGGTGGAGCGAGGCCGCGGCCGCCGCGAAGCTGCGGGTGCGATCGATGGCGTCCAGCACGCGCAGCTGATCGAGGGTCAGGGACATCGTTCGAATGGTTCGAACTACATCGTGCTGGATTATGCGATTTCACTCAACATCGCGGCGCGCTACCTCATCCGGCATGCACTGGGTACGCGGGAAGGTGGCGCGGCAGGCCCACGTGGGGCTCCCGCCGGGCACGGTCGAGGAAGAGTTCGGGCGCCGCGGCTTCTTCGGCCGCTACGCGCACCTCTATCGCACCGAGGCGCCGGTCGGCTGGACCCGCATCGAGGGCGAGCTCAAGCCGCGCGCCTACCGCGCGCACGCGCTGAGCGACGCGGCGGACGGCTACCTGCCGGCGCGCAAGGCGCTGCTCACCAACGACGACGTGACGCTGCGCTTCGCGCGCGTCGGCGCGCCGATGCGCTACTGGTTCCGCAACGCCGACGCGGACGAGGTGCTCTTCGTCCACGAGGGCGCGGGGCAGCTCGAGAGCGACTTCGGCGCGATCGACTACGAGACCGGGCACTACCTGGTGATCCCGCGCGGCACGACGCACCGGCTCGTGCCGAGCGCGCCGAGCGCCCTCTTGATCGTGGAGTCGCGCGGCGAGGTGCGCCTGCCCGACAAGGGCCTGCTCGGCCAGCACGCGCTCTTCGATCCGGCGGTGATCGACGTGCCGGAGCCGGCGCCGCCGCCCGCCGAGCCGGGCCGCACCGAGTACGAGGTGCGGGTCCAGCGGCGCGGCCGCATCACCTCGATCGTCTACCCGTTCCACCCGATCAACACCGTCGGCTGGAAGGGCGACCTCACGGTGTGGCGCCTGCACGTGCGCGACATCCGGCCGGTGATGAGCGAGCGCTACCACCTGCCGCCGACGGCGCACGCGACGTTCGTCGGGGACGGCTGGGTGCTCTGCACCTTCCTGCCGCGCGCGCTCGAGACGGGTGACCCCGAGGCGCTGCGCGTGCCCTTCTTCCACTCGAACATCGACTACGACGAGGTGCTCTTCTATCACGCGGGCGACTTCTTCAGCCGCGAGGGCGTCGGCCCCGGCATGGTCACCTTCCACCCGCAGGGCATCCACCACGGCCCGCAGCCCGGCGCCGTGAAGAGCGTCGAGGGCAAGACGCACACGAACGAGATCGCGGTGATGCTCGACGCCGAGCGCCCGCTCGAGGCGACGACCGAGGCCGGGGCGGTGGAGGTCACCGAGTACTGGAAGAGCTGGCAGCCGAAGTGAGGATCCGATGACGAACGAGAACCCGATCGGGATGGACGGCATCGCCTTCGTCGAGTACGCGGCGCGCACCGACGGCGAGCGCGAGAGCCTCGACTTCCTCTTCCTCGCTCTCGGCCTCTCGCGCCTCTCGCGGCACCGGGCGCACGACGTGCTGCTCTATGGCCAGCGCGACGTCACGTTCCTCGTCGATCGCGAGGAGGGCTCGTTCGGCGCGCGCTTCGCCGCCGAGCACGGCCCGAGCATTCCGTCGATGGGCTGGTGGGTCGAGGACGCCGAGCACGCGGTGCGCGAGGCGGTGCGGCGTGGCGCGGAGCGCTACGAGGGACCGACCCACTACGGCTACCCGGCGGTGCGCGGCATCGGCGGCTCGCTCATCCACCTCGTGCCGAAGGGCGGCGGCGGCCCCTTCCGCGACGGCTTCCTCCCGCTCGAGGCGCCGGCGCGCGCGCGCGATCGCGGCTTCACCGTCGTCGACCACCTCACGAACAACGTCGAGAAGGGCACGATGGAGCGCTGGTCGCGCTTCTACCGCGAGGTCTTCGGCTTCACCGCGGTCCGCCACTTCGACATCCGCGGCAAGAAGACCGGCCTCACGTCCTACGCGCTGCGCTCACCGTGCGGCCGCTTCTGCATCCCGATCAACGAGGGCAGCGAGGAGAAGTCGCAGATCGAGGAGTACCTCCGCGAGTACCGGGGCGCGGGCATCCAGCACATCGCGCTCCTCTCGGACGACCTGCTCGCGAGCCTCGACGACCTCGACGTGCCGACGCTCGACATCGACGACGACTACTACGAGACCGTCTTCGAGCGCGTGCCGAACGTGCGCGAGGACCGGGCGCGCATCCGCGCGCTGCGCGTGCTCGTCGACGGCGACGACGAGGGCTACCTGCTCCAGATCTTCACGCGCAACGTCATCGGCCCGATCTTCTTCGAGATGATCCAGCGCCGGAACCACCTGAGCTTCGGCGAGGGCAACTTCGGCGCGCTCTTCCGCTCGATCGAGCGCGATCAAGAGCGCCGCGGCGTGATCTGACGCGCGCTGACGCTCGAGGTGGGGTCGCGACACCCCGTTTGGTTTCAAACTGCCGTCCGCGACGGCCGCGGAGGTCTCTCGGCGGCGCGAGAGGGCGCGAAAAGGGGTCGCGATACCCCACCAGCGGCCAAACCGGCGCCTGCGGCGGTCGCGGGCGCGTCCCTGCATGCGCGGGAGAGGTCCGGGAGCGCCGCGATCGGCGCTTTGGGATCGCCGCTCTCGCTCGCGGCCGTCGCGAGCGCGTCTCGGGATGCGCGGGAGAGGTCCGGGAGCGCCGCGATCGGCGGTTTGGGATCGCAGCGCTCGCTCGCGGCCGCCGTGGTCGTGTCTGCGCGTGGACGGGCGACGTCCGCGGGCGCCGCGAGGCCTCGCTCGTCGTTCGAGGATGTTCGGGCTTCTCGGAACGGGCGGAGTCTCGTAGGTTCTCGCGGTGCCGATGGACGACGGGGTGGAGCTGGCGGAGCGAGTGTCGAGGGGCTCGCTGCCGCGCGAGGGGCTCGAGCTGCTCTCGCGGCTCGGCCACGCGGGGGCGCGCCGCGCGCTCGGGCGGCTGCCGCTCGATCTCACGCAGGTGGCCGCGGCGCGCTGGCCGGAGGACGATCCGCCGGCCTCCTCCGATCACTGGCGCTCGACGGCGGCGTTCGCGCGCTCGCTGGAGCGCCCGGCGGTGGTGAAGATCGCGCTCGCCTTCACGAGCGGGCTCTCGGGCTCTTTCGATCGGGAGAAGCGCGAGTCGGTGAGCGCGCTGATGGGCCTCTACACCGGCCCGGCCGGCGCCGTCGTGCTGAGC
>JAEZBP010000217.1 GCA_023427125.1 Pseudomonadota bacterium
CCCCCCCCCCCCCCGCCGGTGAAGCTCAGGACGAGATCGAAGCGCGCGAGGCCGTCGCGAGGCAGGTAGGGGACGCGCTCGCCGGCGGCGATCCGCGCGAGCGTGATGGGCGTGTCCATGTCGTAGAAGGCGCGCACCGGCACCTTCGAGCCGAGCACGAGCTCGCTCGCCTCGGGGCCGTCGGGGCAGTACGAGCTGACGAGCGCCGCGTCGGCCCGGCCGAGCTCGCGGGCGGCGCTGGCGCGCACGCTCGGGAAGTCGGCGTAGAGGTGGAGCTGCCCGCCGGGGACGAACGCGAAGTCGCGGTGCGACGCGTACCACGAGGCGTCGCGCTCGAAGAAGACGAGCTCGTGCCCGTCGCGCGCGAGCCCGCCGGCGAGGGCGCGCCACAGCGTCGCGTGGCCGTTGCCCCACGAGGACGAGATGGTCAGGCCGAAGACCACGATCCTCACGCCGCCTCCTCCGCGCGCGCCTCGGCGAGCAGCGCCGCGACGTCGGCGCGCAGCCGCACCATCGAGAGCTCGTGGCGCGCGCGCTCACTGAGCCGCGCGAGGGTGTAGCGGACCTTCGTGAAGGTGTGGGCCGGGCCGTAGTAGTCGGCGAAGCCCGCGCTGTTGAGCGAGAAGAACGAGAGCGCGTCGGCGTCGTTGAGCAGCGCCGCCTCGGCGCTCGCGCCGCCTGTCTCGTGGGCGCGGACGAGCGCGGCGACGCGATCGATCGTGGTGCGATCGAAGCCGGCCTCCGCCAGCGTGCGCGCGGCGACCTCGCTGCCCCGCCGCGCGTGCTCCTGCTTGAACGCTCCGTAGTCCGCGGCGTGCTGCTCGATGCGCACGAGGGGCTCGCTCACGAGGCGCTCCACGTCGTGGAAGAGCGCGGCGAGCTGGACGGGCAGGCTCGCGCTCGCATCGAGGCGCAGCGTCCACTGCCAGGCGTCGAGCGCGTGCGCGTAGTCGGCGCGGACCAGCGGCCTCGCCAGATCGTGGAGCGCGAAGTGCGCGTCGAGCGCGCGATCGAAGCGCGCCTCGCTCGAGCACGCGTTGCGCCGATCGAGGTAGGGCTGCGCGCGCGTGAGGATCTGCAGCGCGGCGCGTGCCGCGTCGCGGTCGTCGTCGAGCTCGAGGACGAGGCGCAGCGCGCCGCGCGTGGCGCGCTCGCCGAGGAGCGCGTCGAGCGCCTGAGGGTCGTAGCTCGGGGCTCGCCACGCGCGGAGGCTGACGACGGGCAGGCCGTCCGACGCGGCCGAGGCGGCGCGCACCGACGCGCCTGGGAAGTGGGGCGCGAGCGCTCCCTCGATCGCGGAGGCGAGCGACGATGGTGCGCGCTCTCGGTCATGCGCGCGGGCTCGATCGCACGCGAGCTCGAGAGGTGGCCCGACAGATGGGTGCTCGCGATCCAGCAGCTCCTCCAGGTCACGCGGGCCCCCCACGCGCATCTCCGTAAGTCCCCAGCACCTCCGCACAACGAAAGGGGAGGCGCGCTGGCGGACCCACCGCCCGCGTCTATCGAGCCGCCATGCAGAGGCCTCTCCACATTCGTCCGGCGGCGGGGAAGCTCGGCGTGTTGCTCCCCGGCATGGGCGCTGTGGCGACGACCTTCGTGGCGGGCGTGATGCTCGCGCGCCGAGGCCTCGCGCGTCCCTTCGGCTCGCTCACCCAGATGGCGACCATCCGCCTGGGCCGCCGCGACGAGGCGCGCAGCCCGCGCATCGCCGAGCTGGTGCCGCTCGCGAGCCTCGACGACCTCGTCTTCGGCGGCTGGGATCTCTTCCCAGTGAGCGCGTGGGACGCGGCGCAGGAGGCCGGCGTGCTCGAGGCCACGCACCTCGCGCCCATCGAGGAGGAGCTGCGCGCGCTCCGGCCCTGGCCGGCGGTGTTCTTCCCCGAGTACGTCCGCCGCCTCCGCGGCGAGCACGTCAAGGAGGAGACGCATCGGCGCGCGCTGAGCGACGCGGTGCGCGAGGACGTCCGGCGCTTCGTGCGCGACGAGAAGCTCGCGCGATGCGTCGCGGTGTGGTGCGGATCGACCGAGGCCTTCTCCGAGCCCTCGGAGGCGCACGCCTCGCTCCGCGCCTTCGAGCAGGCCCTCGATCGCGACGACGCGACGATCAGCCCCTCGATGATCTACGCCTACGCGTGCCTGAAGGAGGGCGTGCCCTTCGCGAACGGCTCGCCGAACCTCTCGGTCGAGACGGGCGCGCTGCGCGAGCTCGCGCGAGAGCGCAGCCTCCCGATCTCGGGGAAGGACTTCAAGACCGGCCAGACGCTGATGAAGACGCTCATCGCGCCCGGCCTCCGCGCGCGAATGCTCGGCATCTCCGGCTGGTTCTCGACGAACATCCTCGGCAACCGCGACGGCGAGGTCCTCGACGACCCCGAGAGCTTCCGCAGTAAAGAAGCGACGAAGCTCGGCGTGCTCGAGACCATCCTCCAGCCCCACCTGCACCGCGAGCTCTACGGCGACATGCACCACAAGGTGTGCATCGAGTACTACCGCCCGCGCGGCGACCAGAAGGAGGGCTGGGACAACATCGATCTCTTCGGCTGGCTCGGCTACCCGATGCAGCTGAAGGTGAACTTCCTGTGCCGCGACTCGATCCTCGCCGCGCCGGTCGTGCTCGACGTCGCGCTCTTCACCGACCTCGCGCAGCGCGCCGGCATGTCGGGCGTCCAGGAGTGGCTCTCGTTCTACTACAAGCAGCCGATGACCGCGCCGGGGCTCTACCCCGAGAACGATCTCTTCGTTCAGCTGATGAAGCTGAAGAACATGCTGAGGTGGATGCGAGGCGAGGACCTCATCAC
>JAEZBP010000279.1 GCA_023427125.1 Pseudomonadota bacterium
ATGCAGGACGCGACGCCGAGCACGTACTGGTGCACGCCGATGAGCCCGACCTTCCCGATCACCGGCTCGCTGATCCTGACGGCGCCCTCGACGGTGAGCGCGGTGGTCTTCGACAACCGCCTGCCCGGCTACGAGACGAGCGGCATCCAGGCCGTCACGATCAACGCGATGGGCTGGGCCGGCAACGTCCTCAGCACGACGACGGCGGTGCTGCCGCAGGGCACGTCGACCCGCGTGCCTCTGCCGCAGCCGGTGACGGCATCGCGCATCGATCTGGTCTTCGGCTCGAACCACGGCGGCGCGTACGCCGGCCTCGCCGAGCTCGTCGTCCAGTGACGATCGGCGGGCCTCTCGCGCCCGATCGGAGCCACTCATGAGCCAGCGTTCAACCCTCCGCGCAGCGTCGCTTCGCCTGCTGGCCGCGTCGCTCGTCTCGAGCGCCTGCGGATGTGCGGAGCCCGCTCCCGCGACCACAGCCCAGGGGCGCGCCCCCTCGAGCGGCGGGGGCGCTGACGCACCCGCCGACGACACGACGGAGCCGCTCCCTCCCGAGCGGCTCTCGGCGGTCGTGTACCTGGGCACGGCCGACGGCGCTCATCTCGACGTCGTGGTCACCGCCGCCGGTGACACGTGGACGATCAGCGGAGTGCGCGCCGACGACTCCCGCGCTGACCCCGTGCCGCGCATGATCGAGCTCACCGACGCCGAGCGGCGCGACTACGCGGCGCGGCTCCGCGCGCTCCGCGAGATGCCCCGCTGCGAGCCCCTGGGGCAGCGGGAGGATGAGCCGACGTTCACGCTGCGCTTCGTCGGCGAGCACGGCCTCGACGTCGTCGTCACGGAGCCGTGTCTCTGGCTGCGCGCGGATCCTCCCGACGAAGCCGCGCTCGCCGATCCGTGCATGGCGCACGTCCGCATCGCGCAGCTCATTCACCGCGTCTGGGTGAGCCGCTACCCCGAGGCCCCGATCGGCTCCGCGCGGTGAGCTCGACTGGCGCCAGCCCCCGGCGACGGGCCCGACCGCGCGATCCGCAGCTTCGAGACGCCCTGCGCCTCCTTGAGCGCGTCTCCGACGACGTGTTAGTAGGAGCTCGATGAGCCGCTTCGAAATCTCCGTAGACACCTTGGTCAGCCGCCTCGACGGGTGCGCGCTGAGTCCGCGTGCGCGCTCGCTCCTCGCTTGGTACGGCCGGCGCTGGGATGGCGTCGTGCTTTGGATCGACGAGCCGTGGGCGGACGTCGAGTACGCGGAGCTTGCGACGGATCAGAGCGTAGCGATTGCGGTGTTCGCGGCGCCCGTCGATGTCGACGGCGGGCTCGTCCTCGACAATGAGCAACTGCTCGGCGACGACACGGCCCGCGACCGATCGTGCTTCGTGTTCCTCGAAGAGGTGCGCTGCCGCGATCTGGCCACCACTCCCGACACCCACGCGGTGTTCGCGGGTGGGCTCGTGGTCGAGCGGCTCGCCTGCTTCGCGGCTCCCGACGCGACGTCCGTGGTCGAGAAGCGCTTGCACGCCGCCCTCGTGCTCTCGGGTCTCGGCGACAGCAACGTCGAGCTGGTGGCGCGCGCGAAGAAGAAGGTGGGCACGTTCGTCGAGTCGCGGCGCGCGCTCGCTCGCGCGCTCGAAGGGCCGCTCGCGCGGATCGCAGAACGACTGGAAGACGAAGCAGTGTGGGAGGTCGCTCGCGACGTGGCCGCAGGCGAAGAAGAGCTCTGAGAGAGCCCACCCGGGTCGCGCACGACGACCGCCACAACCACCTGGTCCCGATTGGATCTCTCCCATGTGACCGTCAAAGGCGAGGGCGGTCACGGTCGCCGCGCGGCGATGTCGCGTGGAGCGCCTGACCGCCCGCGACTGCCCTCGGGGTACGGTCTGCTGCCCATCGCGGGGAGCGCGACTCCGCCGCGGTGAGCCGGCGCATCGTGACGACGAAGGCGCGCGCCCTCACCGCGTCGCGATGGCCAGCGACGGAACGATGTACGGCGTGGCGTGGACGGAGATCGTCTCCTCTCCGCCGCCCGAGAACGCGATGCGCTTCCGGCGCGCGGACGTCGGCGGCGAGGCGCTCGGCGAGGCGCTCGTCCTCGGCGAGGCCGCGCTCACGTCGGGAGAGGCCTCGCTCGTCTTCGACGGCGCGACGTTCCGGCTCGTGTTCTACGAAGGCACGGGGAGCACGGGGAGCGTGTGGAGCGCGCGCATCGCGCGGGACGGCGCGGTCCTCGGCACGCCGGGCACGCTCTTCGCCGCGACCCCGCCCTACTCGGCCTTCCCGCTCATCGCGACCGGCGGCTGCAGCGACGCCGTGGCGTGGACGGCCGTCTTCCCGACCTCGCCGCAGCGCGCCGAGGCGCGCCTCCAGATCGTCGCCGGCGCCCCCTGAGCTGCTGATCACGCGGGAGCCCCAGCTCCGCTCAGCTGCGCGCGCGCTCGCGGAGGAGCTCCATCTGCCTCCGGATCACGTCTTCGGGCACGCTGCCAAAGAGCGCGCTCTGGCGCGCGATACGCAGGCCCGCTTCGAGGCTCGCCGGGAAGTGGATGGGCATGCGCATCGGCAGGGCGTGGACCACGCTCGCCGCGGCCGCCCGCATGATCGACGCGCCCAGGCCCGTCCCGTCCAGCGGGCAGATGATCGCGTCGACGCTCGGGCGGAACTCCGTCAGGAGCGAGACCACCAGCGCACGCGTCCGACCTCCGAGGAGGAGGTCGAGCTCGAAAGGAGGGCCCGTGTACACGGCGAACACCGAGAAGCGCCCGTGTCCGTCGCGCGCGGCGCGATACAGGCGACGGCACGCGAGGACGCGATCCTCGTCCATCGGGGTGTCCCAGTGCCCGAGGACCCATGGCCCGACCTGCTGGATGGCCCAGCCGTGGGCTCCGATGGGGGCGGTCTGTTCATAGTGCATCTCAGCCCCTCCGATCGTGGTGCGCGTGCGGATATCGCGCTCCCCGCGCCGCAGTCAAGCGGCGCCGCGCGGTCCTTCCTCATCGCGCGGGCAGGCCGTCCCAGACCTCCAGATCGTCGATCTGCCAGCTTCCACAGGTTCCTTCGCCTTCGACACACCCGGCGAGGTCTCGCCCGTCGCCGGTCGACGCGTAGAAGAGCTGGAAGCCCTGCCAGTGGAAGGTTCGCTCTGGTCCGTACGCGATCCGACCGTCCGGGTATCGCTCCTCGTCCGTCACGATCTGCCCATCGATCCAGACTTGGAAGTAGCGGTCGTCGTAGTCGATGAAGTACTCGAAGTGGCGCCAGATGCCGACGCCGGGCTCCACCTCGGGATGCTCGAGCCACAGCGTCGAGTATCCCCAGTTGTCGCACGTTCCGTCGGCGCGACACGGATCGCAGACCTCGGCCCCGTGGTAGGAGCT
>JAEZBP010000300.1 GCA_023427125.1 Pseudomonadota bacterium
CCGAGCGAGCCGCAGAACGAGCAGGCGCCCTCGAAGTCGAGCGGCACGCAGCGGCTCACGCCCGAGGGGAAGGCGTGGCAGACGGCGCTCGGGCCACAGTCGGATCCCGGAGCGCACTCCTCGCCGCAGCGCTCGGGCGCGACGCAACTCACGCCGCACGCGTCGTCGATCCGGCAGAGCGGGGTGAGGCCGCCGCACGACGTGCACGCGTCGGGGTAGCAGCGCAGCTCGCCGGTCACGCTGGCCCGACACGAGGTGCCGGCCGCGCAGTCGGCGTCGGAGCCGCAGAGCTCGCCGCAGCTCGCGGGCGGGGCGCACTCGCCCGTGCACGCGTCGAAGTCGACGCGGCAGCCGAGCTCGCCGCAGCCCGCGCAGCGCGCCGGGATGCAGCGGCCGCTGGCCGAGCAGACGGTCTCGTCGCAGCAGTCGGCGCTCGAGCTGCACGAGGCGCCGCAGCAGGTCGGCGGGTTGCACTGGACGGTGTGGCACATCGTCGGATCGCCGCCGGAGCTGGTGCACGCGCCGAGCAGCGCGCAGGCGGCGAGGAGGCCCAGAGAGGATCGCATCGCCCGAGGATGCAGCCCCGGCGTCGGCGCGCCCATCGTCCGAACGGACGAGGGCGCGGTGGGAACCTCAGGTGGAGGTCCGCGCTCTCCATCGTGCAACAGCCTCGTCGAACGTTCGCGCGGCGTTCTGGTCAGGGGGATCTGGAGGGTCGTCGCGCAAGGCGAATGGGCTGATCGAGACCTCTCTGCCTTTCGCTGCCAAACGTCGTCCCACCTCGTGGGCGACCCCACCCCGATTCCGTGGTGGGCGAAGCACAATGGAGCGGACGTTTGCCACGAGGTCGTTCGCATTCTGCGCTGGGAGTACGAGTCGGTCGCCCAGCACCTCGCCAACCGCTTCGTAACGATCGAAGTGCCATGCCACCTCCCATACCGGCCAGGCGTCACGGAGACGGCGCACGGGATCGGCGTTCGGGTAGGCGCACCAGACATCGATGCGCGTCGCATCGGCGTCCACGTGGACTCCACCGCAGGGGAAGTCGGAGCTGCGCGCTGCGTAGTCGTAGCGATCCGGCAGGGTCGCCGCACGCAGGGCGCCGAGGAGCTTCGGTCCGCAGAGCGCGAGCTCGAAGGGGTCGCCGTCTTGGGCTTGGATCTTGAAGCGCCCGTGCTCGCGGAGCGACACGACATACGAGATCCAGGCTGGCTCGTCGGGATCTTGAAGGACTGGATCGTACGGCACGAACCGGCGCAGCAGGGGCTCCACCGGCACGCCGACGTAGCGAGCGAGGTCGGCGACTCCTGCCGATGCCCACTCGACATGCCAGCCCGCCCACAGCTCGCGCATGATCCCGAGGTGCACACGCCGGAGCAGAACCTCGAGCTGCACGTCCTCACCGCCGAACCAGATGAGCTTGCGCGCTTTCAAGTCGAGGACTGCGCCCCCTTCGGCCCAGACTTCGTCTAGCCAATCAGCGCCCTCGGCGACCGGTCTCTGCCGACGCATGAACGCGAGAGCGCGTTCGGGACCCCAGAACAGGCTCGAGTCCAGCGTGCTGGCTCCCCAGTGTGTGTAGTAGAGTTCGTATCCCGGAGCCTCGGACACGACGATCAAGTTGGCCCGGCGACCCATGGGCCGACGATGATAGACCGGGAGCGGTCTTCGTGTCGTACGCGACGCGCTCGCCCGCTCCGTTCGGCTGCGCGCGACATCACGCGACCTCCTCGATCACCCACTCGCGGCGCGCGCCGCGCAGGGTCAGCTCGAAGTCGTCTCCAACGCGGCGGCCGATCAGCGCGGCGCCGACCGGCGAGGAGGGCGTGACCACGGTGACGCGGACGCCGTCCACCTCGAGCTCGGTGCCGCCGCCCTGCGGCACCACGAAGAACACCCGCTCGGCCTCGTCGACGCTCACGCGCACCAGCGCGCCGGGGCCGATGGCGTCGTCCTCGCCGTAGTTGCGGAGCGGCGTGGCCTCGAGGCGGGTGAGCTCCTCGCCGAGCGCCTCGGCGCGCATCGCCTGGCCGCGGGCGAGGTAGCTCTGCTCGGTCGAGCGCATGTCCTTGTCGCCCTCCGCGCGGCTCTCCTCGTGGGTCGCGCCCTCGCGCGTCTGGCGCGCCGCCTCGCTCATCGCCTCGAGCGCCTTGGCGATCGACGCGCGGAGCGCGTCGCGCACCGACTTCTTGTTCGGCAGCATCATCACGGCAGCGAGGGGCGCGGCCCTTCCATGAAGACCGCGGCGAAGAAGGTGATCACGCGCCGCGGCGTCCAGCGGAGCGAGAGCATCGTGAGCGTGTTGAGGAAGCCGGCGACGATCAGGCGCCGCCCGCCGAAGAGCGCGCGCATCCCGATCCGCGCGCAGCGCTCGGCGCTCATGAACGCGATCTTCTGCCAGGCCGGGATCGCCTGGCCCGCGACCGCGATGAACTCGGTCTCGGTCGGGCCCGGGCAGAGGCAGCAGACGCGCACGCCGCTCCCGCGCAGCTCGTGATCGAGCGCCTCGCTGAAGTTGCGCACGTACGCCTTTCCGGCCGCGTAGGTCGCGTACCCGGGCACCGGCATGTACGCGCCGATCGACGCCACGTTGAGCACGTGGCCCTTGCGCCGCGCGCGCATCGCGCCGACGAAGCGGTAGGTCGCCTCGGTGAGCGAGACCACGTTGAGCTGGATCTGCTCGGCGGTCTTCGCCCAGGGGATCTCCGGGAAGTACCCCTGGGTGCCGAAGCCCGCGTTGTTGATCAGGACCTCGACCTCCATCCCCGCGCCCTCGGTCTGCGCGAAGAGCGCCTCGGCGGCGCCCGCCACCCCGAGGTCGAGCTGGATCGGCGTGACCCGCACCTCGTGCTTGGCCTCGATGTCCCTCGCGAGCGCCTCGAGCCGCTCGAGCCTGCGCGCGGCGATCACCACGTCGTACCCGCGCGCCGCGAGCATGCGCGCGAAGTGCTCGCCGATGCCGCTCGACGCCCCGGTGACGATCGCCGTCTTCCTCTTTCCCGACATGCCGCGCACGATAGCGGAGGCGCACCCCACACGGCACGCTCAGCGGATATCGACGACCTGCACGTTGCGGTAGGGCGCGCTCAAACGCCGCAGGTCCTCGGGGTCCGACGTGAGCACGATCCCACCGCCGGCTTCGACCGCGGCGGCCACGACATGCGCATCGACGATCAGCGCCGAGCCCGCACGCGCTCCCGCCAGGACGCTGCCGACCAGCCGTGCCATCGATCGATCCGTGACGCGAACTTGGATACCCGTCTCACGCGAGAGGCACGCGTCGATCAGGGGGCGAGCGGGGCCGCGGTAGAGCTCGGCGAGAACGAGCGCCGGGACGATGGCCTCGCGTCCGAGGCGCGCCGCAGCAGTGAGCGCCGCGCGCACTTCCCTCTGTCGCGGAGACGTGCGACCGGCGAGGGCCGACATCGCCTCGGCGTCGAGCACGACGCATCGGCTCATCCGAGCAGCGCCTCGTACTTGGCGATGAGCTCCTTCGACACGGGGCCGTGGCGAGCGTCGAGCTCGGCCAGCAGCTCGCGCAGGAGCCGCTGCCGGCGCCGGCGCTCGAGCGCTTCGCGGATGGCGTCGTTCACTTGCTTCGACAGCGCCTCGTCGGCCGCCTCCAGCTCCGCGACGATGTCCGCATCGAGCGAGACGGAGATCTTGCGTTTGGCCGCGGTCATACTCCGAGCGTACGAAGGTAGGACATCGAGTCAAGCTCGGTGCCCGGCCGAGGGTCCCGCTCCAGCACGAACATCCGAAGCTGGTGGTCGCGGGGCGCGCCGCTTTCGGGCACGATGGCGCGCCATGCGCTTCCTCCACACCATGCTGCGGGTGCGTCACCTCGACTCCGCGCTCGCGTTCTTCGGCCTGCTCGGGCTGCGCGAGGTCCGCCGCCGCGAGAGCGAGGGCGGCCGCTTCACGCTCGTCTTCCTGAGCACCGGCCACGATCCGGCGGAGATCGAGCTGACGTACAACTGGGATCAGGACGGGCCCTACTCGGTCGGCCGCTCGTTCGGGCACCTCGCGTTCGAGGTCGACGACGTGTACGCGGCCTGCCGGCGCTTGATGGACGCGGGCGTGACGATCAACCGGCCGCCGCGCGATGGGCGGATGGCGTTCGTGCGCTCGCCCGACGATCACTCGATCGAGCTGCTGCAGAAGGGCGAGGCGCTCGCGCCCGCCGAGCCGTGGGCGTCGATGCCCAACACGGGGGAGTGGTGAACGCGCCCGTCCCGCCGCTCGACTGGGGCGCCATCGAGGCCGAGGCGATCGCGCACTTCAAGGCGCTGCTCCGCATCGACACGACGAACCCTCCGGGCAACGAGCGCCCCGCCGCCGACTACCTCGCGGCCGTGCTCGCGAAGGAGGGCATCGAGCACCGCATCATCGAGTCGAAGCCCTCGCGCGCGAGCCTCGTCGCGCGCCTGCCGGGCACCGGCAAGAAGGGGCCGCTGCTCCTGAACGGTCACCTCGACGTCGTACCGGTCGAGGCCGCGCGCTGGACCCACCCGCCCTTCGAGGCGGTCGAGGCCGACGGCTGCATCTGGGGCCGCGGCGCCATCGACATGAAGAACATGGTGACCATGGGGCTCATGTGCCTCGTGCTCGCCAAGCGCGCCGGGCTCGCGCTCGAGCGCGATCTGATCTTCGCCGCGGTGGCCGACGAGGAGGCAGGCTCGCACGAGGGCGCGCTCCACCTGGTCGAGGAGCACCCCGAGCTGGTGCGCGCCGAGTACGTGCTGAACGAGGTCGGCGGGCACACGCTGACGATGGGCGACACGCGCTTCTACCCGATCCAGGTCTCGGAGAAGGGCATCTGCTGGTTCGAGATGACGGTCGAGGGCGAGCCCGGCCACGGCTCGATGCCCCGCCCCGACAACTCGGTGGTGCGCCTGGCCCGCGCGCTCGAGCGGCTCGGCTCGACGCGGCTGCCCCAGCACGTCACGCCGGTGGTCGAGGGCTTTCTGCGCACGCTCGCCGCCGGCGCGCCGTTCCCGCAGCGCAAGCTCCTGCCGCTCGTCTTGGTGCCGGGCCTCGCCGGGGCGCTCCTGAGCGCGCTCGAGAAGCAGAACCTCGAGCAGGCGATCGGCATCAACGCGATGCTCCGCAACACCGCCTCGCCCACCATGCTCGAGGCCGGCAAGAAGGTGAACGTGATCCCCTCGAGCGCGACGGCGCGGGTCGACGGGCGCATCGTCCCCGGGCAGACGCTCGAGCAGTACCTCGCCGAGGTGCAGCGGGTGGTGGGCCCCGACGTGCGCATCAACGTGCTCGATCACCACGACGGCACGGTCTTCGATGCGGCGACGCCCCTCTACGACACGATCACGCGGGTGCTCGCCCGCCGCGATCCCGGCGGCGTCGCCGTCCCGTACATGATCCCCGGCTTCACCGACTCGTTCGCGTACGCGAGGCTCGGCGCCACCTGCTACGGCTTCTCGCCGGTGCGGCTCGGTCCGGAGCTGAACTTCACGCGCATGTACCACGGCCACGACGAGCGCATCCCGGTCGACGGCTTCCGCTGGGGCGTCCGCACCCTGTGGGAGGTCGTCTCCGAGTTCGTGACCTGAAGCAACTCACGACGCTCGGGAACACCGAGCGGAGCGGTTCCGGCTGGCTGGACACCGGGGACGGGAAGCGCCGACGGGACGGAAAGTCCGTGCCGCTCACCCGCGCGCTCGCGAAGCGCGCGCCAAGCAAACACAGCGCGCGCACAACCAACGCAGAGAGCGTGAATTGTCCCCGCTGCCCATACGTGGGACGCCGAGCGGCGCCGTTCCGGCTGACTGGACACCGGGGACGGGAAGCGCCGACGGGACGGAAAGTCCGTGCCGCTCACCCGCGCGCTCGCGAAGCGCGCGCCAAGCAAACACAGCGCGCGCACAGCCAACTCAGAGCCGGGTGATCCACAGCGCGCCGAGGTACGCGAAGCGGGCCGCGCCCTCGGGGCTGACGCCGATGTGGATGACGACCTCGCCGCGCTCGTCCGGGGCCACCGCCTCGAAGACGGCGGTGCGCGACGCGTTGTCGGCGACGTCGAGATCGCGCGTCTGGGCGCCGATGCGATAGCGGGTCAGCCGCCCGTTCGTTCCGTCCGAGCCGGTCCGCGACGCGAAGAGCTCGAGCCGGTGCGGCCCCGCGTCGAGGCCGCGCAGCACGACGCGGGCCTCCATGGCGCGCGCGGCGGCGTGACCGTCGAACGAGCCGACCCAGAGCGTGTCGCGGCTCACGTCGGCCGGGAGCCCGAGCGTGTTGTCGGCGAGGCCGCCCTCCTGGACGCCCGAGAAGCCCCACGCGGTCGCGAGCACCGAGGTGTCCGCGCCATCGACCGTCGCGATCGGGCCGGCCGTGCCGCGCAGATGGGACAGCGGCATCCAGCCCGAGGCCCAGAGCGGGCCGACGTCGACCCGCACCAGCG
>JAEZBP010000315.1 GCA_023427125.1 Pseudomonadota bacterium
AGACGGTCGCGCGCGGCGACGTGCGCACGTTGATCGACGTGAGCGCCGAGGCGCCCCGCGATCCCGACACGCTCACGCTGCGCAACCCGAGCGAGAGCGATGCGGACGCGACGCGCCTGCTCGGCGCCCCCGACGCGACGCGCTTGCTCGATCCTGCGGGCGCCACGGTGGCGGCGCGCTCGCCCGAGCTCGAGCTCACCCACGTGCACGCCGACACGGTGGTCTCCCGCTCCCGCCCGGACCCTCCTCCGATGCGGCTGATCGTGCTCTCGATCGCGATGATCGTGATCGCCGCCGGCCTCCTCGCGTGCCTCGCGACCTCGCTCCTCCGTTAGCGCCGCGCCCCCACGGCGCGCGCCAGCCAACAGAGGGAGCGCCGAGCGGAGCGGCTCCGGCTGACTGGACACCGGGGACGGGAAGCGCCAGCGGGTCAGTGCCGAATAGCTCGGCCCGCGCGCGCGAAGGCGCGCGCAGCAACTCAGCGCGCGTCGCGTACGGCGGCAGCGCGATCGACCAGCGCTTGGATCTCGAGGCGGACCGCCTCTTCGCCCGCGGCGTCTCTCGGCACGCTCATCGGCTCGCCGATGCTCACCCAGATCGGCGTGCGCCGGCGCGCGCTCATGCGGCTGAGGTGCTTGGCGAAGGTCTCTCCCACGTACTCGCAGCCGGGCTCGTACGCGACGCCGATCGGGAGCACCGAGACGTCGAGCCCGCGCGCGGCGCTGAACGCGCCTCGCTTGAACGGGCGCACCTCGTCGCCGGCGAAGGTCGTGCCCTCGGGGAAGACGATCACGTTGCGCCCCTCGCGCATGCGCGAGCGCATCTCGCGGATCGCGCGCGCGCCGCTCCGGGTGTCCTCGCGGTCCACGAAGATCGTATCGGTCGCGCGCGCGGCGGTGCCGACGACGGGCATCGACGCGACGCCGTGGTGGCTCAGCACGACGCCGCCCACGAGCTCCATGCAGACCAGGATGTCGAGCGGCGAGCGATGGTTGGCAACGACCAGGAAGGGCCCCTGCTCGCGGCGCCGCGCGCCGCACACGATGTCGAGATCGATGCCGAGGAGGGGGATCGCGCCGCGGCTCCAGGTCTCGATGAAGGGCCGCTTGCCGGCCGGGTTGTCGAGATCGCGCCGCCACAGCGCCACCGCGCGATGCCCGTACACGACCGAGGCCGTCCAGCCGGCGATCGCCATCGCACGCGCGCCCGATCGAATGGAGTCCACCGCTCTCACGGCGCCGGGCATATCCGGGCACGGCCCTCGTGACAAGCCACCGCGCTCGGATCCGCGCGCCAGCGAGCTCTTCGGATGACAAGAACGGCAGGAGGATGGCAGCATCGCTGCGTGACCACGAAGCTCGCGCCCGGACTGCTCGTCGCGGCACCGAGCCTGCGCTGCCCCTTCTTCCATCACACGGTGGTGCTGCTGGTGGAGCACGACGAGGATGGGGCGCTCGGCTTCGTGATCAACCGCCCGAGCGAGACGCCGGTGGTCTCGCTGCTCGCCGGCGTCGAGGTGGACGATCTCGCGGACGAGCTCGGCGGCGAGGTGTGGCTCGGCGGGCCGTGCGCGCCCGAGACGGGCTGGGTGCTCTTCGATCCCTCGAGCGGCGACAGCCGCGGGGTGGAGGCCGTCGAGCTCGCGCCGCGCCTCGCGGTCAGCGCGTCGCGCACCTTCCTCGAGCGGCTCGCCCGCGGGCGCGGGCCCGAGTGCTACGCGGTCCTGCTCGGCTACGCCGGCTGGGGCCCCGGGCAGCTCGACGACGAGATCCGCGAGGGCAGCTGGATCTGGATCGACGCCGACGCGTCGCTGGTCTTCGACCTCGCCCACCCCGATCGCTGGGTCGGCGCGCTCGCCACGCTCGGGATCGATCCTGCGCGCGTGGTCGGCACGCAGGTGGCCGAGGCGTGAACGAGAGGACATGAGCATGGAGAAGACGCCTCGCGCGAGCTTCACCGAGATGACCGAGCTCGTCCTGCCGCAGCACGGCAACGTGCTCGGCGGCGCGTTCGGCGGGACGATCCTCGCTTGGATCGACATCTGCGGCGCCATCGCGGCGCAGCGGCACTGCAACCGTGTGGCGGTGACCGCCGCCCTCGACGAGGTGAACTTCCTCGAGTCGATCCGGGTCGGCGACGTCGTCGTGCTCTCGGCGCGGGTGAACGCAGCCTTCAACTCGTCGCTCGAGGTCGAGGTCGAGGTGAAGGTGGAGGACGCGAAGACCGGCGAGCGGCGTCGCTGCGTCGACGCCTTCATGACCTTCGTGGCGGTGGACGGGGAGGGCAGGCCATCCAGGGTGCCCGAGCTGGTGCTCGACACCGCCGAGGACGAGCGCCGCTCGAAGGAGGCCGGCCAGCGGCGCGCCGCCCGGCTCGCGCGCCGGTCCAAGCGCTGAGCCGATGAGCACGACGACCGCCCCCGAGGTGCGCAAGCCGGCCGAGCGCCAGGGCGGCGGGTGCTTGCTCTTCGTGCTCGGCCTCTCGATCGGTGTGCCGCTCCTCGCGCTCTCCGGCCTGACGATCGCGGGTCCGCCGAGCATCGAGACGGGCGTGTTCACCATCGGGGTGCTGCTCGGGGTGGTGGGCTGCCTCGCGGCGCCGTGGCGCAACACGCGGGCGCTCGTGCTCTCGGCGGTCGTGCTCGTCCTCGGCGTCGTGATCTACCGCTACTTCGCGGCCGCCGAGGGCACGACCGTGCACGAGAGCGCCGGACCGCATGGCGGCGAGGCGCGCTGGACCGATCGGATCATCCCCGAGCGCGACGTGGCGCTCGGCGGCAGCGGCCTCCTGATCGCGACGGGCCGCATGCCCGTCGATCAGCCCGGCTTGATGGACGCGCTCCGCGACGGCTACTCGCGCATGGAGCAGGCCGAGGGCCCGGTCCCCTCGGCGGTGGTCGGCACCTTCCTCTTCGGTCAGAGCGCCGACGATCACTCGCTCTTTCGGGTCGCGCCGCCGCGCTACGAACCTCCGCAGTCGGTCGTGATCTTCCTGCACGGCTTCATCGGCAGCGTCACGCTGCTCTGCTGGCAGGTCGCGCAGGCCGCCAACCCGGTCGGGCTGGACGTCGTGTGCCCGGCGGCCGACTGGGAGGCGCGCTGGGCCGAGCCCGAGGGCGTGCGGACCATCGAGGCCACCATCGCCGCGCTGCGCGCGCAAGGCGTGCGGCGCATCTACCTCGCGGGGCTCTCGGCCGGCGCGATCGGCGCCAGCCGGCTCGCGCCGCGGCTCGACGTGGAGGGCGTGGTCCTGATCTCCGGCGCGTCATCGCTCGGCCGCGCCTCCGGCAAGCCCACGCTGGTCCTGCAGGGCGCGCTCGATCGCATGACCCCGGCGACCCACGCGCGCGCCTACGCCCGCCGGGCCCACGCCACCTACGAGGAGCACCCGGAGGCGGGCCACTGGTTGCTCTTGAGCCACCACGAGTGGGCGATGCAGCACATGCGTCGCTGGCTGGCGGAGCAGGAGGGTGCCGGAGAGGTCCAGCCGGTCGAGTGAGAGCCGGGGTTCCGCTCCTGTGGTAGCCTCGCCCCCTACTGCTTGTGACCGGGAGAGCTCGCATGCACGCTGCGCTTCGCTTTGGGTTGTTCGTGTTGCTGGTCGCCGCGACGGCCTGTGACGGGCCGGCCCCGGCGGTCGACGGCGGTACGGACGCAGGCGGCGGCGCCTCCTGTGCGGGCGCCGCGGACGGCACCGCCTGCGGGAGCGCGCTCCACTGCGTCGGCGAGGTCTGCGTGGCCAAGGCGTGCGGCGACGGCTTCGTCGACGAGGCGGCCGGCGAGGAATGCGAGGACGGGAACGAGACGGCGTTCGACGGCTGCGAGCCGGGGACCTGCACATTCACCTGCGACTCGAACGAGGAGTGCGACGACGGAAACGTCTGCACCGGCATGGGCACCTGCAGCGCCTCCCACGTGTGCGAGCCCGGCACTCCGCCCGCCGAGGGGAGCGACTGCACCCAGGCCGGCGGTGAGCCCGGCGTCTGCCGAACCGGCACCTGCGTCGACGCCGGTTGTGGCAACGGGGTGCCCGATGGCGCGGAGCAGTGCGACGACGGCAATGACGTCGACGGGGACGGCTGCGACATCAACTGCACCTTCTCGTGCGAGGAGGACGGTGATTGCGCCGACGGCGACGTGTGCGACGGGGACGAGACCTGCGACACGACGACGCACACCTGCACCGCGGGCGTCGCGCTCGATTGCAGCGACGGCAACGAGTGCACGAACGACGTCTGCGATCCGATCGACGGCTGCGCGAACCCGCTGATCGACATGGACGGCGACGGACACGCGCCGGACTCCTTCGCGTGCGGCACCGACTGCGACGACGAGGACCCCACCGCGTTCGAGGGTGGGGAAGAGCTTTGTGACGAAGTCGACAATGACTGTAACGGCATCGTCGATGACGGCGCGCCGACCTGGTACGTCGACTGCGACCGCGACGGGTACGCGAGCAGCCTCGTCGGAGCCTCACCGGTGACGAGCTGCGATCCGCCTTCCGTGGCTCCCGCCGGCTGCCCGGGCGGCACGTGGACCAGCGTTCGCCCCGTGAGCGGTCCGACTATCGACTGCAATGACGGCAACGGCAACGTGTTCCCGGGCCAGACCGCGTACTTCACCACGCCGATCGCTGGCGCGCCCGCGGCGACCCGCTACGACTACGACTGCAGCGGCAGCCACACCCGCCAGTACGGCTGCGTTCCGAACGGGGCGAGCTGCGGCGACCGCTGCTCCGGCGGATATGCGAACAGCTCCGACACGAACCCGAACGGCTGCCGGCTCAGTTGCGGAATTTTCTGCATCCTCCAGAGCCCTGACTGTGGCGTGACCGCCACGTACAACAACTGCATCAACATCTCGTTTTGTCGCGCTCTGGGCTCCTCTGTCACCCAGGGCTGTCGCTGAAGGCGCGCGGCGCAGCCATGAAGCTTCGCTCCTGAAGCACCGGCACGCTCGGCACCGTGGACTCCATCACTCAGGCGCTGCTCGGCGCGACGATCGCCGAGGCGGGCTTTCGTCGGAAGCTCGGCGGGCGCGCCGTCGTGTGGGGGGCGTTCTGCGGGATCGCGCCGGACCTCGATCTGGTCGCGGCGTTCGGGAGCGAGTGGAACGAGCTCTTGCATCATCGCGGCGTCAGCCACTCGCTGCTCGCGCTGACCGCCGCGGCGCCCTTGCTCGGCGCGCTCGCGTGGCGCTGGCCCGGCAAGAAGCAGGGCAGCGTCGCCGGCTGGATCCACCTCACGTTCTGGGCGCTGATCACGCACCCGCTGCTCGACGCGTGCACGGCCTACGGCACGCAGCTGCTCGCGCCCCTCAGCACCGAGCGCTTCGCGATCGACGCGGTGGCGATCGTCGATCTCGCCTACACGCTGCCCTTGCTGATCGCGGTGCTGCGCGCCTGGCGGGGGCGCGACCGCCAGAGGAGCGCGCGCTTCGCGGCCGGCGTGCTGGTCCTGACCACCGCGTACCTCGGCTTCGGCTTCGCGCAGTCGCAGCGAGCGATCGCGTGGGCCGAGGAGGATCTGCGCGCGCTCGAGTTCCCGAGCGTCGAGACGCGGGCGCTCCCCACGCTCGGCAACCTCTTCGTCTTCCGCGTCGTCGCGCGCGACGGGCAGGGGAGCTACCGCGCCGCCATCGTGAGCCTCTCGGCCCCACGCCGGCTGCGCTGGCGCGCCATCCGAGACGACGTCGATCCCTTGGTCGATCGCGCGCGAGCCACGGACGGAGGCCGCATCTTCGACTGGTTCGCGATGGGCTTCGCGCGTGCCGATCTGATCCACGAGGACCACGGCTTCACGGTGCGGCTGAGCGATCTGCGCTACGGATCGATGATCGATCTCTCGCGCTCCATGTGGGGCGCCGACGCGCGCTTCGGGCTCGAGGGGCACCTCCTCGGTGTCGAGCGGTGGAGCGCGGCGGCCCAGCGCGACATGCGGACCGAGCTGCTCGCCCTCTGGGCGCACCTGATCGGCGACGACGCGCTCCTCGCGCAGCTCAACGAATGACGAGGCCGCCGGCGATCGCTTGGAGCACGAGCCCGGCGAGCGACGCGCCGATGGCGACGGGGAGGCTCACCCGGTGCGCGACGCGGAGGGCCGCCGCGCTGAGCGCCCAGACCCAGAGCGACGCGAGGGGCAGGCTCACGCGGCCCACCATCGCCATCAGCGTCCAGCCGCCGGCGGCGTAGGCCACGAGCTCCGGCAGCACGTGCGCGACCAGCATCGGCGCCGCGTACGCGAAGCCGAGCGCGGTGCGCACGCCTCCTTCGGCGCCCGAGCCGCCGGCGGCGCGGCAGAGGCGATGCGCGACCTCCGAGTGGATCCACCAGAGGCCGGTCAGCAGCGGCAGCATCACGAGCGCCTGCAGCACGTAGTAGCTCTCGGGCGCGACCGGCAGGAGCACGAACGAGGGCGCGTGCCCGCCGCTCCACAAGAGGATCAGGAGCGCGCTCCACGCGATGCCGAGCAGCGCGATGGCCGACGCGCCGGAGCGCGCGCTCGGATCGCGCGCGAGCGACGAGAGCGCCGAGCCCGGCCGCAGCAGCACCGCCACGAAGCTCGCCGCGAGCCGCTGATCCGCGTGCGCGTCGGGGTCTCTGGTCATCAGGCCGCGGCGTACGAGGCGGCCTCGTTCTGGGCCTGCGCCTCGTACTCGTCGTAGAGCGCGAGCACGTCGGCGAGCGCCTCGGTCGTGTTGAGGCGGCTACGGAGAGTGGCGCCGCCGCGCAGCCCCTTGAGGTAGCCCGGGTAGTAGCGGCGCATGTAGCGGACGGCCCGGCCCTCGCCGCGCTCGGCGACGTTGGCCGCCAGGTGCTCGCGGCAGAGCGCCATGCGCTCGGCCAGGCTCGGCGGCGCCAGCGTCTCGCCGCGATCGAGCAGCGCGCGGCACTCGCCGACGATCCACGGGTGCGCGATCGCCGCGCGCCCGATCATCACGCCCTCGCAGCCGGTCTCGTCGAGCGCGCGGGCCGCGTCCTCGGCGCTCTTCACGTCGCCGTTGACGATCACCGGGATCTTCACGCCCGCCTTGGCGCGCGCGGCCCAGCTCCAGTCGGCGTTGCCGTCGTGGCCCATCTGCGCGGTGCGGCAGTGGATCGTGATCGCGCGGACCCCGACGTCCTCGAGCCGGCGGGCCAGCTCCACGATCGGCATGTCGCTCTCGGGGCCCCAGCCGATGCGCGTCTTCACCGTCACCGGCAAGGACACGCTCTTCACCAGCATCTTCGCCATCGCGACCATCGCGTCGGGATCGCGCAGCCAGCCGGCGCCCGCGCCGCGCCGGGCGATCTTCGGGACCCAGCAGCCGCAGTTGACGTCGATGAACGCCGGCGCCGACGCCTCCGCGATGCGCGCGGCCTCGACCAGGCGCTCGGGATCGGAGCCGTAGATCTGGATCGCGGTCGGGGCGTCCTGCTCGCCGTCGATGGCGATCTTGCGCGCCGCGTTGCGGCACCCGCGCAAGAGCCCCTCGACGTTCACGAACTCGGTCACGCAGAGATCGGCGCCGCGCGCCCGGCAGATCCGGCGGAAAACCGCGTCCGAGACGTCCTCCATGGGCGCCACGATCGCGGGCTTGCTGCGGAAATATGCGTCGAAGTCGAAGGCGCCCATGACAGCCGCGGGATCTAGGATGCGCCGCGCGTCCGCGCCACACGCGGGCGTGAGGCTACTCGATCTCGTCCGGGGCGACGCCGAGCTCGCGCAGCCGCGCGGTCAGCCGCTCGATCCGCTCCGCGAGCGCGTCGGCGCGCCGCGCCTCTTCGTCTGCGGCGCGCTTCGAGGGCAGGCTGGCGAGCACCTGCGCGCGCTCGCCCTCCGTGAGGAGGTCCCACACCTCCTGGGAGGGCGCGCGCGGATCGTCCGGGTCGACGACGTAGCGGGCGTGGCGCATGCGAGAAGCGTAGCAGCTCGGTGGAGGGGCTTCCGCCGTCACTCGCGCGGGCCGAAGCGCCACGCGATCGCCTGCTCCCACGAGGGGTCGCGGTAGAGGCAAGCGATCTCTCCGTCCTGCGAGGCGACGAAGACCACCACGCCGGGGTGGCAGCGCGCGTAGGTCGCGGCGGCGCGGTGACGCGTGCCGCGGGTGCCGAGATCGAAGGGGCGCAACAGCCGCCCCTCGGCGTCGCGCGCCTCCATCACGTAGCCGGGCGCGGTGACCGGCAGGACCACGCCGAAGCCGAGCAGCGCGAGCGAGCGATCGAGGACGGTCGCGCCGTCGGTGGCCGTCAGCATCCCGAGCTCCTCGACCGTGCGCTCGGCTTCGCTGAGGAACGCGCCGCGGAGCACCTCGCCGAGGCTGACCGCCGCGCGGAAGCCGCCGCCACGCTGCCGCGGGCCGTAGCCGTGGAGCTGGCGGAGGATCGCCGCGAGCGAGACCTCCGGCTCGGTCTTGTAGCCGGCGAGCTCGTCGAGCTCGAGGTCGTCCTTGGGCCCGACCACCAGGATGCCGCCGCGGCTGTGCCCGGACATCTCGCGCACGATCGAGCGGATCATGTCGAGGTAGTCGCTCTCCGCCTCTCCGCTGAGCGCCTCCTCTCTCGCGAAGCCCTCGAGCGCGCGGCGCACCGGCCCCGCCGAGAAGACCACGTCCTCGCCGCCGCTCATGATGCCGCCGCGCTCGTAGTCGAGGATGCGATCGTGGCCGCTGCGGATCGAGAGCGTGCCCGGCTTGGTCGCGATGACCTTCAAGAAGGGATCGCCCTCGTAGTTGAAGCCCTCGCGCGCGAGCCCCGTGATCTCGAGCTCGCCCCGCTCGATGCGCACCTTCGTGTACATGCGGTCGCTGGTGGTGACGACCGCGAGCCGGACGAGCTCGGGCACGGTGCACCGGCGCGGCTCGTCGAAGCGCATCGTGCTCCAGCGGTAGATCGGCCCGCCGGCCCCCGCCGAGGTGCCGGGCGCGACCCACTCCTCGTGGCTCTTGCCGGCGAAGACGACGCGGATCGGGTAGTGCTCGCCCTCCTCGGTCTCGAAGCCCGCGAAGAAGACGACGGTCAGGAGCTCCGAGAGCGTCTCGTCGCCGACCTCGGCGCAGCACGCGTGGTCTTCGCCGAGCCGCTTGCGCAAGACCGGCACGAGCGCCGGCGGGAAGACGTGCGCCGCGCGCGAGGGCGGCGCCACCTCCTGCTTCATCGGCTCCTCTTGCGGCTCGGTCATCGTGCTCTCAGCTCGTGACCTCTCCCGGCCCGCAGTGCTGCCGTACGACCTCCATCAGCGCGTGGATGTCGACCGGCTTCTTGAGGATCTGCTGGGCGCGCTCGAGGCTCGCGACCTTGTCGGTGTAGGCCGAGACGATCACGATCGGCACGTCGGCGAGGCCGTCGTTCTGATCGAGCGCGCTGAGGAACGCCCATCCGTCCATCACGGGCATCATGAGATCGAGCAGGATGAGGCAAGGCCTCCCCATCGTGTCGATCAGGTCGAGCGCGACCTTCCCGTTGCTCGCGGGTGCGGCGCGGTAGCCGCTCGCCTCGAGGAGATGCTGCAGCGTCTCGCGGATGTCCGCGTCATCCTCGACGATCAGGATCGTGCGGCAGTCGGCGCGACCTTCCATGGGCCCTCCGCGGGCGCTCGACGCCCACTCGAGAAGCTGAGCGCGCTACGTCACCCGACAAGGGCGAGGTCCGAGACGCGCCCGACCGAAAGGCTGTCGCAGAATCACAGCGCTCAGGGAACGCCGAGCAGCGCGTGAGTTAGCCCTCGGCTGGACACCAGGGACGGGTCGCGCCAACGGGACGGAAAGGCCGCGCAGCTCGTCCCGCGCGCTCGCGAAGCGCGCGCCCAGCCAACTCAGCAGGCGCGCACCTCCACCGGCACGCCGGTCATGTGGAGCATGCCGCTCAGCGGCTCGATGTGCGCGGCGCCCGCCGGGAGGATCGCGTTGACGTTCATCGCGCGCTCGCCGTGAGGGACCACGATCGTGCCCCGCGCCACCCCCGCCGACGCGCGGGCCGGGATCACCAGCGCGCCGGCCTCCGTCCGCAGCTCGATCGAGTCGCCGTCCGCGATGCCGAGGGTGGTCATGTCCTCGGCGGCGAGCCACGCCTCGGCCTCCGGGGCGCCGTCGCGGATCCCGCCCGAGAGCCAGCTGTTGTGGCCGATGCGACGGCGTCGACCGAGCAGCACGAAGCCGTCGTGCCCCGTGAGGGCCTCCTCGTGCGCCTCGAGGCGCGCGCGCTCTCCGTCGAGCGCGCGGTGCCAGAAGCGCAGGCGGCGAGCGCTCGTCATCGGTCCGCGGCCGAGGTAGGTCTCGGGCTCGGGCGAGGCCACGCGGATGCCGTAGCCGCGGCGGCGCGGCGCGCGGTCGAGCGCGCGCCACGCGAGCTCGGTCGCGATCGGGATCGCGCGCTCGAGGGGCGCACGATCGACGAAGCGCGCGACGCGCTCGGAGCCGAAGAGCGGGCGGCCGAGCGCGAGGCTGAGCGCGGCGAGGATCCGGTGATCGGGGCGGGCCTCGCCGATCGGATCGAGCACGCGGCGGGTGGTCTGCAGGAGATCGACGGTCTGGAGCGGCAGGCCCGGCAGCGCGAGGTCCGCGCGCTCGAGCCAGCTCGTGCAAGGCAGGATCACGTCGGCGTGCCTTCCGGTCGCGCTCTCGAAGAGGTCGACGCACACCAGCGCGTCGAGCGATCGCATCGCCTCCTCGAGGCGCTCGGCGCCCGGGATGGAGCGCAGCGGATCGCCGGCGATCACGATCATCGCGCGGATGCGCTCCTTGCCCTCGGTCAGGATCTCGTCGGCGAGGACGCCGGCCGGGAGGCTGTCGAAGACGGTCGGGAAGCCGCCGATGCGGCTCGTCGCGCGCGAGGTGAAGAAGCCGGCGGCGCGGGCGAGCCGCGCGCCCCGCGTGGCGAGCGGGCTGAAGAGCGACCCACCGCGCCGATCGGTGTTGCCGCTCAAGAGCGAGAGCGCCTGGAGCGCGACGTAGCTGAGCGTGCCGAAGGGCCCTTGGTTCACGCCGACCGACATGTGCAGCGCCGCGCCTCGCGCGCGATCGATCGCCTCGGCCAGCTCGCGGATCTGCGCGACGCTCACGCCGGTGATGCGCGCCGCGCGCGCGGGCGTGACCTCGCGGGCCAACGCCAGCAGGCGATCGAGCCCCGCGACGTGCTGGCGCGGGTAGGGCCGATCGGCGAAGAGCCCGACGAGCGCGAGCAAGAGCCAGACGTCGGTGCCCGGCCGCACGGTGATGAGCTCGCCCCAGCGGCGGGCGCTCTCGGTCCGGCGCACGTCGACCCACACGATACGGGCGCCGCGGGCCTTCATGCGATCGAAGATGCCGGCGCCGCCCTCGAGGTGGACGAAGCTCGACTGGCTGACCGCCGGGTTGGTCCCGAAGAGCACCGCGAGCTCGCAGCGCTCGAAGTCGGGGATCGGGTGGATGACCGGGCTGCCGTGCAGGATCGAGGCGGCGGCGAACTTGTTGTTGCAGTCCTGGCTGCCTGCGGTGAAGACGTTGCGGGTCCCGAGCGCGCGCGCGAAGAAGACCGACGCGAGCTGCCCGAGCGCGTTGAACGCGAGCGGGTTGCCGACGTAGAGGCCGACGGCGTGCGGTCCGTGGCGCTCGAGGAGCGGCGCGACGCGCGCCCTCGCCTCGGCGAGCGCGATGTCCCACGAGACCTCGCGCAGCACGCCGCCCGAGCGCACGTGCGGCGCCGTCAGGCGCGAGCGGTGGAAGGCGACCTCGCCGAAGCGCGTGCCCTTCGCGCAGACGAAGCCGGCGCTCACCGGGTGCGCCCGGTCGGGCCGTATCTTCAGCGTGTCGCCGTCGCGCTCGACCTCGAGCCCGCAGGCGGCCTCGCAGATCCGGCAGTAGGTCTTCTGGACTTCGGCCATCGCTCCCCTCCGGCTCGTCGTCGAAGGAGTATGCCTGCGCAGAGCGAGCGGATCACATGGTCGCTCCGCAGATCACATGGTCGCTCCGCTGCGTGACGGCATCCCGACACCTGCAAACGGCCGCAGGTGTCGGGCTACCGTCACAGCCGCACGTACATGAGGATGTCGATGACGCGGCCCTCCTTGATCGCCGCGCGGCGCTGGCGGCACTCGAGGAGGTAGCCGGACTTCTCGAGCACCCGCGCGGAGGCGGGGTTGGTCTCGAAGACCGGCGCCTCGAGCCGGAGAAAGCCGCGCTCCTCCAGGAGGTGCGCGCTGAACGCGGTGACGGCACAGGTCATGATGCCCCGGCCCCAGTAGGCGTGCCCGAGCCAGTAGCCGACCTCGGCGCGGATCCGATGCACGTCGTCGCCGGGGATCATCCCGACGCCGCCGACGGCGTGTCCATCGACCTCGATCGCGACGTTGCTCGCCTGCCCCGCGGTGGTCGCGTGGGCGAGCCAGCGCTCGCCGTCCGCGGTGGTGTACGGATGCGGGAAGTGATCGCGCACCGTGCGCGCCACGCGCGGATCGTTCGCGTGATGCACCAGCGAGGCGAGGTCCGAGTAGCGCCAGGGTCGCACCCGGCAGCGCGGAAGGATCCGATCCACGCCTGGAGGTTATCCGCCCTCGTGCGCCAGCGCGACGGCGGTCCGCAGCCAGCCGCGCACCGCCTCGCGAGGCAGCTCCTCGAGCTTCGTCAGCTTCAGGTGGCGGCCGGTCTTGGTCTCGGCCGAGAGCAGGCCGTCGGGATCGGCGTAGGTGCCGGGAGGTCCCGAGAGGATGAGGTTCACGTGCGCCTTGTGCCCGCCGAGCGCGCAGAGCATCGACCCCCCGAGCGTGTAGAAAGGCATGCCCCACTTGATCGAAGACTCCGCCTCGGGCGCGGCCTCCTCGATCAGCGTGCGGAGCTCCTCGAGGATCGGGCGCAGGTGCGCCGGCTGCTTGGCGAAGAAGCCGTCGATCGGCGCGCCGTAGTCGGCCCTCGCCCCGGGCTTCGCGGCCTTCTTCGCCGGCGTCTTCTTCGCCGGCGTCTTCTTCTTCGCGTTCGTCATGTGCGAGAGGATGCCACTCGGGAGCGACGCTTGCGCGAAGCCGCGAGGCGGGCTGAGGCACGGAGGCATTTGTTCGCACCTCGAGCGTGTCCGGCACGATGCCCTCGACGAGACCGCCTTCTGCGACGGTCTCCGTGCTCGCATCGTGTCGAGAGGGCGCCGGGTGAGTCCTCGCGCAAGCGACGAGCGTCAGCGCCAGAGTCGCGATCAGCCGGCGACGTATGGGGCCGACACTGCCACGGAGGGGTAGGCGAGGCCACGCGCGAGCGGACAGCCCCGGGCTGCACGGTGCGAGCGTCGCGGCTCTCCGGCCGCCGAGCGGAGGGCGTTGACACCGGGAGGCGCTCCCGAGTACCAAATGCGGCGATGGGAACCCGTTCGTCCCTCCGGGGATCCCTCGCGGCGTGCGTGCTCCGGCTCGCTGTGATGGTCGTTCCAATTGTGACGGCCGGCGTGCTGCTGCCCGCCGTGTCGCACGCCCAGTGCATCGACGAGGCCATCCGGGACGAGCTGAACGCCCGCCGGCGCTACCGCGGCGTGCGCGAGCGGCTCTTCCAGAAGGCCCTCCGGCACGAGCTGAGCGTGATGGGCGGGCTCTACGCCGCCGATCTGCTGAGCGCGACCTACGTGCTGCAGGCCGCGTACACCTTCCACGTCACCGAGGACATCGGCCTCGAGGCGAGCTTCGC
>JAEZBP010000371.1 GCA_023427125.1 Pseudomonadota bacterium
AAGGCGCTGGTCGCGCAGGCCCTCGATCGCCGCGGCTTCGTCTTCGGCCTCTGGGCGGAGAACGGCTTCCGATCCTGGTTCACGAAGGAGCGCCCGCTCCGGCAGCCGAGCGACCTGAACGGGCTCCGGATGCGCTCGCAGGAGTCGGAGGTGCACCTCCAGGCCTACCGCGCGTTCGGCGCGAGCCCCGTCGCCATCGACGTAACGAACGTGCTGACGAGCCTGCAGACCGGCGTGGTCGACGGCTTCGACAACACCCCGCTCTTCGCCTTCGCGACGTCGTGGTACCAGGGCGCGCAGCACATGAACGTGAGCGAGCACAGCTACCAGCCCGGCGTCGTGGTGTACTCGAAGACCTGGTTCGCCGAGCTGCCGGCCGACCTGCAGCAGGTGCTGACCAGCGTCCCCGCCGAGATCACGACGGATGGGCGCGAGCAGGTGCGCCGGATGGATCCGATCCTCCTCCGCAACCTCGAGCGCGCCGGCCTCACGGTGCATCGCCCGAGCGCGGCCGAGCGGGCGGCCTTCGCGAAGATCGGGCGGCCCGTGCAGGACCGGGTGGCCGGGCGCGCCGGCGCGCAAGGGCGCGCGCTCCTCAAGGCGCTCCGCGGGCGCTGAGCTCGCGCTCAGCTGCTGGCTCGCGGTTCGCGTGCACCCACCCGGTTGGAGCGGGCGACCGATCGGTGTTAGCGTCCCGGGAGCCGCCAGGAGGGCTCGCGTGGCGCGATTCAGGCTTCGCTACCAGTCCACCGATCTCGAGATGCTCGCGGGGGAGTTCGTCGTAGGTCGCAGCTCGAGCTGCAACCTCGCGCTCGATGACGCGCTCGTCTCACGGCGGCACGCCGTCTTCCACATCGGGCCCGAGGCGGTCGAGGTGGAAGATCTCGGCAGCCGCAACGGCGTCGTCGTGAACGGCACGCTCATTCAGGGGCGCCAGCCGCTCAAGCACCTCGACCGTGTGATGATCGGGGCGCAGGAGCTCTTGCTCGTCCGCGCACAGGACGAGGAGCCGCGGGCGCAGCGAGGGGCCCGGCCGACGCTGGCGGGCATGACCCTCGACCTGCCGGTGATGCGCGCCGACGAGCTGCCGGACGAGCCGACGATCCACCGGAGCGAGTCGGTGCTCGACCGCATCGCCGACAAGGCCCTCGCGCTCAACCGCTTCGACGAAGCGGAGCGGATGCTCGGGCGCCGCCTGCGCGAGCTGCTCACCGAAGCCCAGTCGGGCAAGAAGCTCTCCGACGAGAAGCTCTTCGCGGCCACCAGCTACGCCCTCCGGCTGGCCGAGGGCACCAAGAAGGCGCAGTGGCTCGACTGGATCTTCGAGATGCACGACGCCTCCGCGCGCCTGCTCGACGCCGACGCGATCGGCCGCCTGCACGATCTCGTGCGCCGTATTCGCTATCCCGGTGGAAAGGCGCTGCGCAGCTACCTCGCCCACATGCGCAGCCTCGCCGACTCGCTCACGCCGAGCCAGCGCTTCCTCCTCCAGCGCCTCGAGGGCATCGAGCGCGTCGTCGGCGCCTGAGTTGGCTGGACCGGCTCCTGATCGCGCGTCCCTCGGACCCGGCGGGCGCCCGCGGGGACCGGACGGCGGCCTTGGCAGGCCAGAACGGCCGTACAAGGTCTGCGACGGCCGCCTCGGCAGCCCAGGCGGGACCGTACAAGGTCTGCGACGGCCGCCTCGGCAGGCCAGAGCGGCCGTACAAGGTCTGCGACGGCCGCCTCGGCAGGCCAGAACGGCCGTACAAGGTCTGCGACGGCGTTCCGGGCAGGCCAGAGCGGCTGTACAAGGTCTGCGACGGCGTTCCGGGCAGGGCCCGGCGACCGGCTCGATCAGGGCACGAGGATCTGCTCGAGGCGCGCGAGGCGCGACAGATCGTGGCTCGGCCCCGCCGGAGGCTGCGTCTTGAACCACGTCACGTAGGTGCCGAGCACCTGCGGCACGTCCGGAAAGGCCGTGAGATCGAGCTCCTCGAGCCGATCGATCACGTCGTCGCTCAGCATTCGGCCCTGCCGCTTGTGCAGCGTCAGCGCCCACGCGACCCACTCGCCGCCGCCGACGAGCCTCGCGAGGCGGACCGCGAACGAGCCGATCATCGCCACGTGCTCGGGCTCGAGCCGATCGCCGGCGGCGAGCCGATCGTCGACCTCCTTGGCGGCGCGGCGCATCAGCCGATCGGCCTCCGCGGCACGCGACGTCGAGAGCGCGCGCTCGATCACCTCGCCGAGGAGCTGGAACGTCCAGTTCCGCCGCGGCTCGATCATCATCCCGCTGACCGTGTCCTCCTCCTCCAGCGCGGGCGCGCCGCAGTGCGGGCAGGTCGCGCTCCCCTCCGGATAGGGAGTCGTGCATGCGTGGCAGACCCGCATGTAGCCCGTTGGACGGGCCGTTCGCTCGCGTCGGCTGGCGACCGTGAAGAGGAGCTCCTGGGTCCCGAGGCGGACGCGATCGCCGTCCTTGAGCTCGACCTCCCCGTCGATGGGCCGCGCGTTGACCTTGACCCCGTTGCGGCTCTCGAGATCGGAGATGAAGGCGCGATCGTCGCGGAGCGCGATGCGCGCGTGGCGCCGCGAGATCAGCGGGTCCTCGATGGTGATGTGGCAGTCGGGGCTGCGTCCGAGGATGATCTCGGGACCCACGAGATCGAGCTCCTGAAGGAGGAACCGAAGTCGAAACCGCGCCATCCGTCTCCTCGCAGCGAGTCTAGCAGGTCGCCGAGAAACGCGAGGCGTTTCTCGGCTGCTGGCGAGGTCGCGGTGTCAGAGATCGTCGAGGCTCAGGCTGTCGCGCCCCGAGCCGCGCGGGCTAGTCCCGGCGGAGCCGGAGGAGCCGGACGAGCCTTGCGATCCACCTCGCTGCGCAGGGGCACCCTGCGCGCCGCGCCCCTGGCCTCCGCCCTGAGTCGAGGCCTGGTCCGGGCGGCGCCGGACGTTGCCGGTGATCCGATCGACGATGTCCGCGTGGCCGTCGTCGGTCGTGGCCTCGGCGCCCTCCGGCAGCGTGACCGACTCGACGAGCGCGTGGCTCCCCGCCGTCTGGGTCTGGATCGTGTTGCTGCGGAGCGACTCGAGACGGCCGAGCGTCCCCTTGTCCTCGAAGACCAGACAGTAGAAGCCGTAGAAGCGAGTCTGGTCGATCGCTCTCAGCCGCGTCGTGCGGTCCTGCCACTCCAGCCAGTGCTGCTCGGGTCCGCCCTCGGTCAGCCGCCCGTTGCGCTCGACGGCGTTGCCGAAGCGGCCCTGAACGGCCTGCGCGAACTGCGCGAAGGGCTGCCCCTGGAAGACCTGCGCGTCGAAGGCCTTGTACCACTTCCAGAGCCGGCCCTGGATGAAGAAGTAGAAGTTCTGCGAGTTCTCGTCGCGGTAGACGAGCATGGACTCGCGGTTCCCATGCGTGAACTCGCCGCGGAGGAACGAGAGGTCCCAGCCGTTGCGCTCGCCGTCGAAGCGCACGTAGCTCTCGCGCAGCCGCCGGAGCTGGTCATCCATGTCGTGCCGGATGCGCTCCTCCTCGATGGTGCCGGGGGCCTTCGAGAGGCGGATACGGAAGCTCTCCCGGATCTGCTTCTGGAAGTGCTCGTGGACGGCGCGCGGCTCCATCCCCCAGCGCAGCTCGCCCAGCGACTGCGCGATGGCCGCGCTCTGGGGCGCCGCGGCCTGTTGTTGGGCGGCGGGCTGCGGGCGCTGGCGCCGGCGACCGCGCTGAGCTTCGACGCTGACGGCCAACATGCAGAGCAGGCTGGCGGCGAGCGTGATCAGGACGACTGACTTCTTCCTCATGGCGGTTCTCCGAGCCTTGCCCGATATCCTGGGCGCCGATGTCGTTGGGCGGCCGATCTCGTGATCGCCCCATCGCCCCGGCGGCGTGCCGGGAGCATATCGCCGCGAAAGCAGCGCGTTCAAGCGCGTTGCCGTGCGACGAGCGCAGGCGGCCGAGATTCACGCCGCTCGGGCCTCGCGCGGGTCAGGCCAACCCCGACGCGTCCGCGGGCAGCGCGGCCGCCCGCTCGCCCTCGAGGTCGAGGAAGAGGAGCGTGCCGCCGGCCACCGCCGCCGGCATGAAGAGGAGGTTCACCAGCGGGATGAAGAGGAAGAGCCACACCCCGGTGCCGAAGCCGAACATCGGCATGAAGTACTCTTGGAGCATCCCGAAGCGGAAGTGGATGCTCCGGTTGCGGCGCGAGGCGGGCCAGTCGACGTAGTCGATCGCGAAGTAGAGGGTGGTGAAGAGGAAGCCGACGACCGCGTAGATCACCGGCCCGACGACCGGCACGTACGAGATCAGGAACATCGGGACCATCACGCAGACGTAGAGCGCCAGCTTGAGCACCTCGAGCCCGACGGTGCGCAGCGAGTCCCGGAAGAGCACCGCCAGCGAGAACGGCTGGCCCGAGCGCCCCGTCGCGAGGTGCTCGACCTCCTCGCTCAGGAGATCGTTGAAGGGCGCCGCGATCACGTTGGTCCCGAGCACGACGCCGATGAGCCCGACGCCCCAGAGGACGATCAGGACGAGCGCGCGCAGGAGCCAGTGCAGCACGCCGAGCACGCCGTTCCAGAAGCCGTCGCCGTCGGGCTGGGCCCACATCCAGTTCACCAGGTCGTCGTGATACGTCCAGCCGAGGACGAACGCGGCGACCAGCAGGACGAGCGTGATCGCGATGGGCGGCAGCCAGAAGCGAGCGAGCTTCGGGTGCGTGAAGAACACGAAGCGCAGGCCCTTGAACGGATAGGTGAGGCCGCGCCAGTAGCCCACCACCGTGGCCGTGGGGAGGCCGATCGCCTTCTTGGCTACCGCCTTTGCGCCGTCTCGAATGCCCACCGTGTGCCTCCTACGCTCTGCGCGCTGCGCGCATTTCGCGCGGCCCTCCGGGCGACCGCCAACATTTCGGTTGCGAAGCCGCCCGAGCGCGGCGGCTCGCCACACCCAGGGCCGGGGCCCCTACGCGAATGGCCCAGGCACCGGCGTTGCACGTTCAGCAAGCATGGGCACGTCCCACGACGCGCGCGCCGTCTTCCACGATCGCGCCACGATGGAGGAGGCGGTCCGGGCGCTCGAGCTCGAGGGCATCCCGCGCAAGCGCATCCACGTCTACCACGCCAGCACGCTGGGCGGGGTGGTGCGCAGGCCGCCGGAGCGCGGCGGGGCGATGGGCGCCGGCGCGGGCTTCGGCGCGGTCTTGGGCATCGCGCTCGCGCTGCTCTCGCTCTTCGACGCGAGCGACCTGCCGCCGTCCGCGATCGCCTCGCGCCTCATCGCGTACTGCCTCGTTGGCGGCCTCTTCGGCGCGCTCGGAGGCCTGATCGCGAGGACCCTGCGCCACGAGAGCCGCTACGGGCCGGCGGCGGGCTATCGCGACTTCGTGGTGCGCGTGCGCGCGGACGATCCCTCGAGCGCCGAGAGCGTAGTCGATCTGCTCGCCCGCGCCGGCGGCGACCCGCTCCCGACCTGAGCGCGTCAATTCGCGGCGCCGGCGAGCCCGCCGAGGAAAGGGAGCAGGCCGATGAGATCCTGATCGTTGTAGCGGAGCATCGCGCCGAGGAAGAAGTCGGCGCCGTTCTGCTCGGGCACGTTCGGGTCGATGTTCAGGATGTTGTCGACGCCGCCCACGATGAAGAGCGTGTTCACGATCTCGTAGCCCACGCGGACGCGGAGGTTCGGGAAGTTCTGATCGCCGAAGCGGAAGAGGTCCGCGTTGATCTCGAGGGAGTCGTCGAAGAAGTGGAGATCGAGGCCGATGCCGCCCGAGCTCTCGAGGATGCCGAAGCGGAAGGTCATGAAGTAGATGCGCTTCGCGAGCTGGAGCGAGAAGAGCAGGCTCTCGGTGGTCGTCGCGCGGACCTCCTCGTAGAAGGCCGGCTCGTCGTCGCGCGGCGGGCTGGTCCGCACCTGCGTCGTCGTGAACGAGGTCTGCCCGCGCGGATCGTCGACGAGCTGGATCATGATGTAGCGATCCTCGCTCGGCGCGATGCGCACCTCGAGGTAGTTCTTGAAGGCGTTCGTCAGGAACAGGTACTCGCTGCGCAGCCCCACGATCGTCTGCAGGCGCGCGATGCCGCCGACGATGTTGTTCACGCCCTCGGCGACCTCCTCCACCTCGTTGATCAGGTGCTCGTCCGAGGTCAGGCGGCCGACGGTGCCCTCCCCCGCCGCCGTGCGCTCGGTGATCTCGCCGACGTCCTCGAGCACGTGCTCGAGCTCCTGCGCGGCGCGGTTGATCGACGCGATGGTCGGACCGACCTCGCCTACCCCCTCGTCGAGCCCGTCGCGGTTGTGCTCGATGATCTGCCGCAGATCCCGGGTGATGGTCTCGATGTTCGCGAGGATACCGTCGAGCTGCGGTGCGGCGCTCGTCGTGATGTTTTCGATGTTCTGGAGCGTGGTCGTGACCGCCGCCTCGTTCGCCTGGATCGTGCGGTTCACCGCCTCGAGCGCCTCGGTGAGGTTGGCGAGCGCCGATCGCATCTGGCGTCCGCCCTCGTCGGTGCCGAAGGTGCGCTCCATCTGCGAGGCCACCGCGCGCAGCGAGCGCGAGATCGCGCCGACGTCACGCATGATGTCGGCGGTGTCGGACTCCTCGACGACCGTGATGCACTGGCCGTCGCGGACCCTCGGCGCGTCGACGCTGCCGGGGTTGACCGCGAGGAGGTACTCGCCGAGGAGCGAGGCGCTCCGGCGCGACACGGTCGCGTCCTGGTGCAGCTCGACCTGATCCTGGATGTGCATGTCGACCCGCGCGCGGTTGCCCTCGAGGCGGATCGAGTCGATGTAGCCCACCGGGATGCCGGCGACCGTCACGCGGCTCTTGGTGATCAGGCCGTGGGCGTTCTCGAAGCGGGCGCAGACGCGATAGCCGCCGTCAGTCCCCGATCGCTCGTCGACGAGGCGCCAGACCACGAACGCCCCGACGAGGGCGGCGAGAACGAGCGCGCCCACCTTGGCCGCCTTGACCCTGTCCTGCATCGAGCGAAGCCCAAGCGATCGTACGAGCAAAGAGGCCGAGAGGTGGCATTCGTGAGCACCCTGACCTCGGAGTGGGAGGATCCTACACGCCGGCGGCGCGGGCGTCTCGTCCCGAGGGGGCCTTGCCCGCGCGCGCCTCTTCGCGACGGGCGAGCAGGTAGAGGAGCGCCGGAAGCGCGAGCACGGCCGCGGCGAGGCAGGTGATCTCGCCGATCGCGGTCGCCTCGCCGAACGAGTTCAGCGCCTGGTTGCTGCTCACGTGGAGGGAGAAGTAGCCGATGACCGTCGTGAGCGAGCAGAGGATGACGGCGCCGCCGGTTCCCTCGACCGCCTCCTTGACCGAGGCGATCGGGGCGCGGCCCTCCTCGCGCTCGTCCGCGTAGCGGCGCATCACGTTCACGGCGTAGTCGACGCCGTTGCCGAACGTGATCGGGAACGCCACGAAGTTCAGGAAGTTGAGGCGCATCCCGAAGAGCGCCATCGTGCCCGCCATCCAGAGGACGCCGACGAGGAGCGAGAGGAGCGTCAGCCAGCGCTGCCTCTGCTCGCGAAACGTCACGATCAGGAGGAGCACGGTGGCGAGGAACGCGATCGCGATGGCGCGCGGCCCGTCCTCCCACACCGTCTCCATCACGTCCGAGAAGACGACCGCGGTGCCCGCGACGGGCGGCGGCTCGGCGGCGCCCGCTTCCCGGATGCTGCGCGCCGCCTCCGACCAGCGGGAGAGGTACTGGCCGTCCCAGGCGTTCTGGTTCGGGTGGTGCTCGACGAAGAAGAGCCGGCCGCGCGTTCCGTCGCGCTCGGTGTAGGGCCGGGCGATCGAGCGGGGCAGATCGTCGGGGCCGCGCGCGCGCGGCGCCTCGGGCGGGAGCTGCGCGTCGATCAGCGCCTGGAGCTCGGCGCTGACGTGCGGGCGGATGTCGAGCATGATCTGCCGCAGCTCGCGCAGGACGGGGACCTTCGCCTCCTGATCGGCGGGCAAGAGATCGTCGATCGTTCGGACCTCGCCGTAGGCCTCGGGGAGCTCGTCGCGCCGCTCGTCGAGCTGGCGCTTCATTCGGATGGCCTCCTCACGGCTCGACGCGAGCACCGCGAGCGCGCTGCCCGAGAGGGTCTCGGTCAGGATCTCCTGCGAGAAGCGGAGCACCTTCTCCGGATCGGAGTCGGGATCGCGGATGGAGCGCAGCTTGC
>JAEZBP010000527.1 GCA_023427125.1 Pseudomonadota bacterium
GGCTCGGCGTCGGAATCGGGCTCGGCGTCGGACTCGGGCTCGGCGTCGGAATCGGGCTCGGCGTCGGACTGGGGCTCGGCGTCGGACTCGAGCTCCGAGATGCTCGGGCGGGGGCCGTCGAGACGGCGCTATCGTGTCGGCGTGTCACTGCTCTGGCGCTCGCTGCTCACGATGGCGCTGCTCGGGTGCGACGGCGCGCCTCCCGAGGCGCGGAGCGAGCCCACGCCGCGCGCAGCCGCGATCGCCGAGCCCCGCGCGATCTCCGATGCGGCGGCGTTCGCGCTCGTCCCGACCGGTGAGGGAGCGCTGCTCGTGTGGGGAGCGCAGCGGGGCGTGCGCGCGCTCCCGCTCGGCCCGCTCGGCGAGCCGGCGGGCGCCGAGGTCGTGCTCTCCGACGAGGCGCGCGCGATCACCGAGATCGACGCGTCCGCCTCCGGGCGCCGCGTCGCGGTCGCGTGGATCCGAGGCGATGGCGGAGATGCGGAGGTGGAGGCCACCTACTCGCTCGACGGCGGCCGCTCCTTCGCGGCGCCCGATCGGCTCGGCCCGACGGTGCGCGGCTCGACCGGTCGCCTCGACCTGGCCGCCCACGAGGACGGCTCGCTCGTCCTCTACCACCGCCTTCCGGAGGGGCCGTGCGTCGCCTCGGGCGGCACCTGCGCGCGCTTCACGCGGACGGGCATCGGCGGCGACCCCTCGGGCGGGATGCGCGGCACCGAGCCGCTCGAGGTGCAGAACCCCTGCGAGCCGCTCGTCAGCGGCGCCCTCTGGCACGACGGCACCTGGTACCACGCGGTCTGCCACGCCGATCCGGAGCCCTCGACGCTGGTCTACGCGATCCGCCCGGCCATCAGCTACGCGGCGCCGATCGATCTGTCCTCGGGGTGCAGGCCGCTCGGCATCGCGCCGCTCGACACCGGCGTCGCCGTCATGACTCGCTGCGCCGGGCGCACCACCGCGACGCAGCTCGACGCGATGGGCCGGCCGCTCGCTCGCTTCGACCCCGCCGAGCCGAGCGTGGCCTGCGCGGCCGGCCGCCCATCGATCACGCTCTCTGAGCGAGCGCGCCTGCGCCTCGACGGAGCGCGCGAGGATCTCGAGGCGCTCTTGCCCGACGCGATCGCGCCGGCGGGCGCGCGCGCCGTGTGGACGGGCGAGGCCTTGATCGTCGCCGCGCACGCCGATGGACACGTCACGCTACGCCGCTCTCGCTGCCTCGGGGAGCGCCTCGCTCGCGAGTAGCAGGCTCTCACCCGCGCACGAATTCGCAGAGCGTCTGGACCGCCTCGATCACCCGGCCGCAGTGGCGCTTGAGGAAGATCTCGTCGAGCGGCTGCTCCCGCGGGATCACCGCGACCGCCTCGAGCGCGCGCGCGCCGTCGAAGTCGACGTAGGCCATGCGCGCCGTGAGCTCCTCGTCGTCGCGGCCGAAGTCGGAGCCGGGGAGGATCGCCACGCCGGCCTCGTCGAGCAGACGCGCGCAGAGCTGGCGGGAGGTGTGGATGTCGCGTGCGTGGAGCGCTCCGCGCATCGCGCTGAAGTCCGGGAAGAGATAGAACGCGCCGGTCGGCTGGGCGCAGTCGATGCCGGCGCCGCGGAGCTTGCGCGCGCACCAGCGCCCGAGCGCCGCGAGCACCCGCCGCGCGCTCGCGAGGTAGCGCTCCATCTCCTCGCCGCCCTCGAAGGCGCGGATCGCCGCGTACTGAATCGGCGCGCTGGTCGCGGTGAAGGTCTCGCTCGCGACGGTCGCCATCGACTCGAGCAGCCACCTCAGATCCTCGGGGAAGACGAAGGTGCCGAGGCGCCACCCGCCGGCGCCGCACCACTTGCTCAGCCCGCTCGAGATGATGGTGCCCTCGGGGTAGTAGCGCGCGATCGAGACGTGCTCGCCCTTGTGGTGGAGCTCGCCGTAGATCTCGTCCGAGAGCAGGATGAGCCGATGCTTCTGCGCGACCTTCGCGAGCGCGCGCAGGTCGTCGGGCTTGAACGTGGAGCCGGTCGGGTTGCTCGGATAGTTGAGGACGACCAAGCGGGGGCGCTCGGAGGGCACGGCGCCGATCGCGTCGAGCGCGTCGGGGGTGATGAGCCATCCGTCCTCCCGGCGCGTCGAGACGAGCCGCACGCTCCGCCCGAGGATCTGCGCCTGAGGCCCGTACGAGACCCACGCGGGCGTCGGGATGACGATCTCGCCCTCGAGGACCAGCTGGAGCAAGAACATCAGCTCCTTGCCGCCCGGTCCGATCAGCACGTCCTCCGCGGTGCGGTCGATGCCGACCTTGCGCTCCGCGTAGTGAGCGACGGCGCGGCGCAGCTCGTGGAGGCCGCGCACCGGGAGGTACTCTTTCTCGGCGGCGTGCGCGCGCAGGGCGCTCACGAGCGGCTCCGGCACCGGGAAGGGCGACTGGCCTAGCCCGAGCTTGAACACCCGGCGCCCCTCGGCGATGAGCGCGTTGCTGTGCTCGTTGATGGCGACCGTGGCCGAGGCCCGCATGCCTCGCACGTTCGCGCTCAGGTGCGCTTCGAGCGGCCTCCTCATCTCGCGCCGAGCCTAACACCTCACGCGCGACGCGGGCCTCTCGTCACGCCTTCGGGCCGAAGCTCGTGATGATGTAGCCGCCGGAGCGCTCGTCCTTGCTCAGCTCGAGCAGGCCGCGCTTCTCCGCGTCCTCGAGGAGCTCGGTGAACGTGCGGTAGCCGTGGAAGCGCTCCGAGAAGTTCGGGCGCTTGCGCTTCAGCGTCTGCTTCACCATCGAGCCCCAGAGGTGGGTGTCGCGATCCTCGAAGAGGGCCTCGACCACGTCGAGCAGGTGATCGAGCCCCTCCTGACGGCGCACCTCGAGATCCTCCGGGCCGCCGTTGGCGCTCGCAGGCGCGC
>JAEZBP010000620.1 GCA_023427125.1 Pseudomonadota bacterium
CGCTGGGAGAAGACGCCCTTCCGCGCGCAGCGCGACGAGCTCGTCGACATGGTCGTCGACTCGTTCCCGTGGACGGTCGAGGACGTCCTGGGTAACCCGGAACGAACTTAGGATCCCAGGTACTAGCTCAATCAATGCGGCCGGTGCGGCGGGCGATGAGGGCCAGGGCGTCGAGCTGGGCGCCGACGTGCTCCTCTTTGTCCATGGTCTCGATCGACCAGGGGAGACGCCACGACCAGTTCTGCGGGCCCACGGTGTTCGGCACGTTGATGCGCTCGCGGAGGCCGAAGACGTCCTGCACCGGCAACAGCGCCAGGGAGGATGGGGCCCCGAGCAGAGCCTCCAGCAGGGCCGCGTGCACCTGGTGGTTGTAGGTCTGGCTCAGCTCCACCGGGATCGCGCCGAGCTCCGGGATCTCGCGGATGGCAGCGCGCTCGTGGTCGGGCAAGGCGTCCCACCAGACGGCGCTGGTCTCGGTGTCGTGGGTGCCGCTCGTCGCGACCGACACCGAAGGCCAGCTGGACGGAACCCGGAAGCGGCCGCCGCGCTGCTCCCAGCGAAGCACTCGGAAGCCCGGCACGTTCAGCGCCGCCAGCGACTCGCGCACGAAGTCCGGGATCACGCCGAGGTCCTCGGCGATGAGATCGGCGCCGCCCTGCCCGAACGCGCGGAGCACCGCCTCGCCCTGCGCCTTCTGCTCCGGCTCGTGCGCCGGCACGAAGTAGCAGTCCTGGCCCTTGTCGAGCGGACGGTTGAACGTGCGGTAGAGCCCGACCACGTGATCGATGCGCACCAGATCGAAGCAGCGCGCCGCGTGCTTGCCCCGCTCGCGGAAGAGGGCGAAGTCGCTCTCCGCGATGCGGTCCCAGCGGTACGGCGGCAGGCCCCAGTCCTGCCCCGTCGCGCTGAACGCGTCGGGGGGCGCGCCCACCGTCGCGTCGAAGCGATAGAGGTCCTGGTGCGCCCACACGTCGGCGCTGTCCTCCGCCACCAAGAAGGGCTCGTCGCCGCCGAGGTGGATGTCCCGCGAGCGAAGCACCTCGCGCGCCCGCTCGAGCTGGCGGAACGCGAGCCACTGCACGTACTCGCGAAAGCCGATCTCGGCCTGGTGTGCGGCCCGCGCCTCCGCGATCGCATCGGCCCGACAATACCGCAGCGGCTCCGGCCACGCGCGCCAGCTCTGCGGGTGATGCTCCTTCAGCGTGCGGAAGAGCGCGTAGTCGCCGAGCCACGACGCGTGCTCCTCACGGAAGCGCGCGAAGTCCGCGCGGCGCTCGTCCGACGCGCTCTCCAGGAAGCGCGCATAGCAGCGCTCGAGCCAGCGCTTCTTCAGCGGGCGCACCAGTTCGTGGCGCACCGACACGCTGCCGCGCGCCGCGCGCAGCCAGCCGCGATCCTCGGAGGCCAGCGCCTCGCGGCCGCCGAGCACCTGCATCTCCTCGACGTCGTCGAGCGAGACGTAGAGCGGATCGAGCGCGAACGCGCTGACCGGCGAGTACGGGCTCTCCTGACCCGGCGAGGGCTCGAGGAGCGGCAGCGTCATCAGCACCTTCACGCCGCCGCGCTCGAGCAGGGGCGCGAGCCGCGCGAGGTCCGCGAGCTCGCCGACACCCCAGTCGCTGCTCGAGCGGATCGAGAAGAGAGGCGAGAGCACACCCAAGAGCCGACGATTGATGACCGACATGTGTGCCTCCATGACGGCGCGCTACTCGCCGCCCTCCGCGCGCTTGGTCTCGAGCTCTTCCCAGCGCGCCACGCGCTTCTCGAGCTCCTTCTTCGCCGCCTCGAGCTCCGCCGCGAGCGGGCCCGCCTGGCCTCCGCCCGTCAGGTAGAGCGCCGGATCGGCGAGCTGCCCCTCGAGGTCGGCCACGCGCTCCTCGGCCTCCGCGATGCGATCCATGATCGACTCGAGCTCGAGCCGCTCCCCGTACGTCAGCGCCCGCTACCCCCGAGGCTTCGTCTCCGTAGGCGCAGGGGCGGGCGCGGCAACGACCTTCGCGGCCTCCCGCTCGGCGGCGCGCGCCTTGCGCTGCTCGCGATAGCTCGTGTAGCCGCCCGCGTAGCGCACCACCCGGCCGTCGCCCTCGAACGCGAGCACCGCGGTGGCCACCCGATCGAGGAACCAGCGGTCGTGGGTGACCACGAGCGCCGTGCCCTGCATCTCGATGAGCAGCTCCTCGAGCGAGGCGAGCGTGGTCACGTCGAGATCGTTGGTGGGCTCGTCGAGGATGAAGAGGTTGGTCGGGGTCAAGAGCAGCTTGGCGAGGAGCGCCCTCGCCTTCTCGCCGCCGCTCAAGGTGCCGACCGGCTGGCGCTGCTGCTCGCCCTCGAAGAGGAAGCGATCGAGGTAGGCGCGCGCGTCCATGGTGCGCTCGCCGATCGTCACGCGGCTGCGGCCGCCGGCGACGTTCTCGAGGACCGTCAGCGACTCGTCGAGCCCTTCCCTCTTCTGCCCGAGGTAGGTGACGCGCGCGTTCTGGCCGAGCACGAGGCGCCCCGACGACGGCGCGAGCTCGCCGAGGATCGCGCGCAGGAGCGTGGTCTTGCCGGCGCCGTTCGGGCCGACGATGCCGATGCGCTCGCCGGGCCGGACGACCAGCGTGAGGTCGTCGACCAGCGTGCGCTCGCCGATCGAGAGCTGCACGGCGTCGAGCTCGAGCACGGTCTTGCCGCTGCGCACCGCGTCGACCTCGAGCGCGACGCTCTTCTGCGCGCGCGGGGCCTCCTGGTTGATGACGGCGTTGGCGCGATCGATGCGCGCCTTCTGCTTGGTGGTGCGCGCGGGCGCGCCGCGGCGGAGCCAGTCGAGCTCGCGCCGCATCAGGTTCTGACGGTTCTGCTCGGCGCGCGCCTCGTGGGCCTCGCGCGTGAGCTTCGCCTCGAGGTAGGCCTCGTAGCCGCCCTCGTAGAGGCGCAGCGCGCCGCGCTCGAGCTCGGCGGTGCGGGTGACGACGCGGTCGAGGAAGAAGCGATCGTGGGTGATGAGCAGAAGCGCGCCGGGCTGCTCGCTCGCGAGGTGGGTCTCGAGCCACTCGATGGTGTCGACGTCGAGGTGGTTGGTGGGCTCGTCGAGGATCGAGAGCTCGGGGCGCGCGACCAAGAGCCGCGCGAGATCGACGCGCCGCCGCTCGCCGCCGCTCAGCGTCGAGAGGCGCCGGTCGTGATCGAAGATGCCGAGCCGATCGAGGATCGCCTCGGCCTGGTGCGCGCGATCGTAGCCGCCGAGCCGCTCGATCGCGGCGGCGGCCTCGGTCTGGGTCGCGAGCCATTGCTCGAGCTCGCCGTCGCCCCGGGTGAGCCGCTCGCTCGCCTCGTCGTAGCGGGCCTTGGCCGCCGCCCACGCCGCGAGGCCGGAGAGCACCGCCTCGCGCGCGCTCGGATCGCGGTCGAAGCGCGGCTCCTGCGGCAGGTAGCCGACCCGCAGGCCGCGCCGGGTGACGACGCTGCCCCGATCGGCCTCCTCGACCCCCGCGAGGATGCGGCCGAGGGTGCTCTTGCCCGAGCCGTTGCTGCCGACGAGGCCGACGCGCTCGCCCTCCTCGACGGTGAGCGAGACGCCCGAGAGGACGCTGCGCGCGCCATAGCTGCGGGCGAGATCGGTGGCGCTCAAGACGGGCACGGGAGCGGGAGTATGCGAGGCCGCCGCCCCGAGGCCAGTCTCCCCGTCCCGGCGAGCCGATCCCGCGCTCTCGGCACGACCATGCTCTCCGCTCCCCGCGGCGGCCGGGCCAAATGACCGAGCGTGATTCGGCGACGCACGCCCCCCACCGTTCGTGCTGAGCGAGCCATCGCCGAAGGCGACGTCGAAGCACGCCGGCGGTGGCCCCGCGGCGCCCGGCGCGGCCCC
>JAEZBP010000656.1 GCA_023427125.1 Pseudomonadota bacterium
ACGCGCCTCGGATGCCTGACGCCCTGCGGCGCGTCGCCCGGCACGCCCGATTCGTAATCAAGCCGCACCAATGTGCGGGCTGGGTCGCGCATGCCGGGTACCGCCCAGCCAAGTGATCCACGGGTTAGGGGAAGTGGGGCTCAGCAGCCGTCGTAGTCGTCGCGCGGGATGAAGAGGACCTCGACCGATCTCGTGAGACTGACCTGGCCGATCCCGACCGTGAACGTGATGCCACCGATGGTGACGACGCCGAGGCCCGGGATGCCCGTCGAGGTGTGGAAGAGGCGCGGGTTCACGAGCGAGGCGCTCACGCCGCTCAGCCGCCGCGCCGCGCCCGTTCCGTCGACCTCGCCGCTGAAGAGATCGATCGACGCCTGCGGTGTCCAGATCGCGTTGGCGATCCCGCCGGTCATCGCGATGTAGCGCTCGTCGCGCCCCGGACGGAAGCAGCCGAGCTCGGCCACCGCGCCGAAGCTCCGCGAGCCGGTGACGGTGGACGCGGCGAGGCCGCTCGTGCCGTCGATCGTGAACGAGCGCGAGCCGGTCGCCGGCGAGTTGCAGTACTCGGAGGTCGCCGAGGCGAAGACGGGCGCCGTGGTGCCGGGCTCGCACTGCGGGCCGTACCAGCCCGAGACGAGCGCCCGCGCGCCTCCGTTGACCGGCGCCACGAGCGGGCGGACGAGTGAGTACTCGGGGTGGCTCTCGACGACGCCGGAGGTCGCGCTCGGGAACTGCGAGATCCCGCTCGCGCTCGCCGAGGCGCCGTTCGGATCCTCGCCGTCGGCGCTCCAGATCTCGGCGAGCTGGGCGTCGTCCGCCGCGAGCGTGCCGCCGACGATCCACACGCGCTCATCGATGCCGATGGCGGAGGGCGCGACGCGCGGCGTGGCCAGGCGGTTCTCGGTCGCCGCGTACATGCCGTAGCCGCCGGTGCGCTGGTTGTCGAAGACCTCGAAGGTCGCCGCGCTCTCTCCGCCGCCCGCGCCGCCGGCCAGCACCACCCGATCGGGGAAGGCGGGCACCGCGGCGGCGGCGTGCATGAAGCGCGGCTGGTTGAGCGCGCCCGGCGTGGCGCTCTGGCCCGCGGTGCCGAGGAAGCGGCCGCGGCCGATGTCCCCGTCGCGCCCGGGATCGCCGTCCTCTGCGCCGAGGAACGCGTCGTAGAGCTCGAAGCTGTCGTGCGCGCCGTCCTCGCCGCTCGCGCGCTGCGGGAAGATCCCGATCCGATAGCCGCCCGAAGCTGCTGCGCCCTGCGGGATCATCGCGAGCACCGCGCGCTCCGCGCCTCCGGCGATCAGCACGCGGCCATCGGGCAGCGCGGTCGCCGTGTGCCCGCCGCGCGCAGCGAGCATCGATGAGCGGATGCTCTCGACCTTGCCGCTCGAGGGATCGAACGCGAGCGCCTCGTCGGTCGCGAGCAGCCCGAAGCAGCTCGCCTCGGCGGCGAGGCCGAGCCCGTCGGGGCACATCGGGAGCTTCGCGGCGCTCGTGAAGCCGCCGGCGACCAGGATCCGCCCGTCCGGCAGGCGGGTCGCGGTGTGGAGGAAGCGCTCGACCGACGCGTTGGGGACCGAGGTGACGGAGCCGACGGAGTACATCTGCAGGTCGACGAAGCGGCGCTCGCCCTCGCCGAGCATGAAGGGCCCCGCGTGGCCCACGTAGAGCACCTCCGCGCCGCTCTTGCCGCGCAGCTCGAAGCGGATCGGCACGCCGGTCGTCAGGCCGCTCCGCACGAGGACGGGATCGTCCATGTACATCTCGGTCCCGGCGTTCGGGCGGCACGTCGCCACCTCGCGCTCATTCATCCCGCGGAGCGTGTTCACGCTGCACGTGTTGTTCGTGCAGATCTCATCGGCCTGCCCCGCATTCTCGCAGGTCACGATCTCGATGTCGGTGACGGCCGCGGGCAGGACGCTGGTCCCGGTCAGCCCCCAGACCACTCGCAGCGAGAGCGGCTCGGCCGGGCCCTCGCCGGCGCACGAGAGGGCGAGGGGGAGCGAGCTGGCGAGGAGCAGGAGAGAGGCGCAGGGGAGCGCGAGAGGAGCTCTGTTCGACACGGCCGAGAGGCTATCACGTCCGGGTCGCGCTCATCATCACGCGCGTAAGGAAGAAGCCCCCGCGTCCGCCCACTGGCCCCTGCCCCTGCCCCTGCCCTTGCCCCACGTCTGCAGGGGTAGGGGCAGGCACGGAGCAAGGGCATCGATGGCACGATCCTTCCTCGCCGCCTTCGACCCCACCCGCTGAGGCGCGCGGATCGCCCCGCATTTCTGGGGCTTTTGCGCGAGTCGCGCGCTTGACGCCGAAGAATCGCGCCCCGTATGCTCGCGCGCGATGCTTCGGTTTGCTGTCGCCCTGCTCGGCGGGCTCGTCCTCGCTCTCCCGGCGTCCGCGCAGACCGCGAGCAGCGAGGCGGACGGGCAGCTCCGGCTGATGCGCGAGCCGCACTCCTACGTCGACGTGGTGGACGCGTTCGACGACGACGATCCCTTCGACATCAACATCACTCTGGGCTTCCGGCACGTCCGCGAGTGGGGCGCCATCCAGCGCGAGCGCGGCACCTGGACGCCGGGCGACACCGAGGATCCCAATCGGCTCTCGCGCCTCTGGCAGAACGTCGCGCGCCACGAGCACGTGCAGAGCATCCTCGACGTCGGCCTCGACGTCGGCATCTTCCGCGATCTCGCGATCTACGGGCGGCTGCCGATCATCCTGAGCGACACCCGCAGCCTGACGCCGACGAGCGACTTCGATCCGCGCCGGCTGATCGTCGACAACGACGGGGACGGGATGAGCGATCCCGATCCGGTCAACGGCGAGCCGCTGCCGCCGCTCTTCAACCTGGGTAGCGGCTTCAACTCGCCGACCCGCTTCGGCCTCGACTACATCGCGGCCGGCCTCGCCTGGTCGATCATGAACCAGAACCGGGAGCGCGAGCTGCCGACCTGGATGCTGATGATCGAGGGCCGCTTCAACGTCGGCGATCCGCTGGTCGCCTGCAACGGCCCGACCTGCCGCACGTGGACGCGGGACGACAGCCCGAGCGGCTGGGGCTTCCGTGACGCGGCGGGCAACGCCGGCATGACCCGCGGCACCAACGCGCTCCGCATCGAGACCCGCTCGTCCTGGCGCACGCAGTACGTCGAGCCCTATGCGGGACTCGCCTTCCAGATCGAGTGGCCGGCCAACGCCGAGCGCTTCTTCCTGCCGGCTGGCGGCCTCGCCGGCATCGTCAACGACCAGCCGCCGATCTTCGGCGAGCTCACCGGCGGCGTGGCGATCATCCCGTGGGAGAACCGCGCGGACTGGCAGCGCTTCACCGTCGATCTGCGCCTGCACGGCCGGTACATCTCCGAGGGCCGCGACTACTCGCCGCTCTACGACGCGCTCGGCACCTCGCAGAACCGCTACCTCATCGAGCCGAACCCGGAGGGCGATCGCTCGCGGGACTCGAGCCTGCGCACGGTGCCCTTCCTCGGCCTGACCGACGTGCAGTCCCACGCCGAGCTCGGCGGCCACCTGGGCGTCGAGGTGCGCGCCGCCCGCTACGTGCGCTTCTCCCTCGGCGCGACCCTCTGGTACGTGCAGCCGTACCTCCTGACCTTCACCGACGCCTGCAACCCGAACTTCACGGTCACCGACCCCAACGATCCGCGCAAGGGCAGCTGCCGGAGAGACACCATCATCAACCCGGACCACCGCCCGGTGCTCGATGTGCCGGGCCAGCGCTTCCGGGTCGACGAGCAGGTGCGCGTCGACGTCTCGCTCTCCGCGACCGCGCAGTTCTGAGCTGGCTCTGCGCGCGCTTCGCCAGCGCGCGGGCCGCTCGGCACTCACCAGTGAGGATTGATTCACGGTCTCTGACTGACGGGAGGCCGGCGATGGAGCGACAGCACGATCAGTGCAGCGAGCGCGAGCCACGGCGAGCCTCGTCGGGGCGCGCTCACCGCGCAGCCTCCCGCGC
>JAEZBP010000670.1 GCA_023427125.1 Pseudomonadota bacterium
GGCTCGGCCTGCGAGGCCTGCCAGCGCTCGAGGGCGCGCGCGTCGATGCCCCGGCGCCGCGCGCGCAGCGCGAGCTCGAGCGCGATGAAGGCGGCGACGAGCCCAGCGAGCGCCCACACGATCCACCCGAGGCCGAGGGGCGCGAGGAAGTACCAGGCCACCCAGCCCGCGAGGGCGAGGCCGAGCAGCATTCCAGAGCGGGCGATCCAGATGCGCACGGCGCAACAGTACTTCCAGGCTCCCGGAAAGCGCATGCGACCTCGGCGACCCTTCGTCCCGCAAGGGCACGGTTCGCGCACCAAGACCGGACATCGTGGCCGAGGGTAGGTCAGGAGGTCTGGAATTCGCGGACGACGGCGGGGCGGCTGCGGCGATCGGATCGGAGAGGCGTCGGTGTTGCCCTCGACCCCGCTCGGGGCGTGGGTCGTCCCTTGCGCGATACACGCGGGAGATGAGCCGCTGCGGCCCGGAGAGTGGTGCGGGCGTCGAAGAGCCGAGCGCTCTCGGAAAATCGGTCGTGCGAGCGTGCTCGGAGCTGCTCGTCCTCGGCTTCTGGGGTGGCGCGGGCGTCGAAAAGCCGAGCGCTCTCGGAAGTTCGGTCGCGCGAGGACGCTCGGAGCTGCGCGTCCTCGGCTTTGGGGTGGTCGGGCGCTCCGCGAGGGAGCGCTGCCTCGAGCGCGCTGCATGCGCGAGGAGCTGGCGACCTGCTGCCGACGACCCATGTGGGCCGCTGCCCGGCGGTCGCGCCGCGCGCGCTCGTTGCTATATCTCCGCCCGCCAACTGAGGAGGAAGCCCGTGCGCCCTGTGCTCTCGCTCGTATCCCTCGCCTCGATCCTCGCGCTCGCCGCGTGCAGCGAAGATCCGGAGCCCGTCAGCAACCCGCGCGAGTGGGCCACGATCCCCGATCGCGGGGCGCAGGAGCCCGAGCCGGGCGAGGGCGTCGCGCACGCGCAGGCGCCACGGCCCGCGGCGCAGGCCGGCGATCAGCGGGCGCCCGAGCGCTACGCGGTGCGCTTCGACACGACCAAGGGCCCGGTGATCATCGACGTGACCCGCGCGTGGGCGCCCCTCGGCGCCGATCGCTTCTACACGCTGGTGCGCGACGGGTACTTCACGGACGTGGCGTTCTTCCGGGTGGTCTCGGGCTTCATGGCCCAGGCCGGCATCCACGGTGATCCCGAGGTGAACACCCGCTGGCGGCCCCGCCGCATCCCGGATGATCCGGTCGTCCAGAGCAACACGCGCGGGATGGTGAGCTACGCGATGGGCGGACCGGGCACCCGCACGACCCAGTTCTTCATCAACTTCGTCGACAACTCGCGGCTGGACGGGATGGGCTTCGCGCCGTTCGGGCAGGTGCGGGACATGACGGCGGTCGACGCGCTCCACTCCGGCTACGGCGAGGGCCCGCCGAGCGGCCGCGGGCCCAACCAGGGGCGCATCCAGACCGAGGGCAACGCGTACCTGCGCGCCGAGTTCCCGCAGCTCGACTACATCCGCAGCGCCAGCATCGTGGATTGAGCTCGGTCCGCTCACTCGGAGTGCGGTTTTCTTTGGTTTCGCGCCTCTGCGTCTCTGCGCGAAATTTCATCGATCCCAGCGCCCCTGCGCGACCCAGACGTGCCCTCCGACGCGCGGACTGACGGAAGCACAACGTCGAACGCGTTGGCTGGCGGCCAGGCTCTGCGCGCGCTGAGCGTGTCCGCGGGGCGACGCGGCGTGGGCGGGGGAACACGGCGGGCGCCTCGCCGCGCGAGCGGGGCAGAGAGTTACAGGGCGGCCTGCGGCTTGCTGGAGGCCGCCGCATGGCCGAATCCGCGCGTCCCTCCACTCCTCCCGGTGACGGACCCTATCGAACTGCGCCGCCTCGCAGGCGCTCGCGCTACGCTTGGGCGCCCTGGGTGGCCGGCGGGCTGATCGCGATCGCCGCGCTGATCGCGGGCCTCGCGATCGACTGGGGAGACGACTCGGGGCGGCCCTCGCTCGCGAGCCTGCCGCCGGGGCTCTTCGACGACGTCTCGAGCTGGCCGCCGCCGGAGGACGGGCTCCCGCCGTCCACGCCGCTCGCGCCGCTCCTCGTCGCCGACGCCCCGTCGGAGCTCGCGGTGCTCTCGCCGGGGGAGGGCGCGACGCGCCTGGCGCGCGGGCAGACGCTGTGGGTGCGCTTCAACCGGCCGATGGTGGCGGGCACGCAGGTGGGCGCGCCGCTCCCGAGCGCGCCCCTCGTCTTCGATCCGCCGCTCGCCGGAGAGGCCCGCTGGACGAGCCGCAGCACGCTGAGCTTCACCCCGCGCGAGTGGCCGGTTGCCGTGCGCGAGGTGCGCCTCGCGTTCGCGCCGGCCCTCGCGTCGCTCTCGGGTGAGGTGCTCGTCGACGATCTCGAGCGGGTGCTCGTCCTCGACGGCGCCCCGCGCGTGCTCTCGTACCGCTCGCGAGGCCGGGTGATGGCCGGCGCGCCGCTGCCGCTCGTCTTCGACGCGCCGGTCGCGCTCGGCGCGCTCCGCTCCGAGCTGCTCGCCTACGAGGTCGGTGGCGGCCAGCGGAGCTTGCCCTTCTCGCTCGCGGCCGCCCGACCGACCGATCGGCGGACCGAGGCCGAGCAGGCCTTCCGCGTCGACGTGCGCCTCGCGCGCGGGCTCGAGCCCGGCGCGCGCATCGCCCTCGCGCTCGCGCCCCGCTACCTCGGCTGGGAGAGCGCGAGCCCCGCGGTGATGACCTACGAGCTCGCTCCCCGCCCGCACATCGAGGGCATCGCCTGCAGCGAGGGTGTGGCCTACGCCGGCCAGTGCACCTACCAGGGCTCGCCGGGCGCGGTGATCGACATCGGCCCGACCCTGCGCCTCCTGGCGAGCGCGCGCCTCGCCGACGTCGCGCCGTCGAGCCTGCGGATCACTCCGCCGCTCCGCGATCTGCGGGTCCGCCTCGCGCCCCATGGGCCGCCCGAGCGCCGGCTGATCGACATCGACGGCGAGTGGGAGCCCGATCAGGTCTACGAGGTGCGCGTCAGCGGCCTGCGCACCGAGGAGGGCGAGCCCCTGCGCCCGGTGCCGCCGCTGGCCGTGCGCAGCGCCGGCCACGCGCCGCAGATCCGCGTGGCGAGCGGGCGGCTCGCGTTCGAGCAGGACGCGGCGCTCGTCCTGCCCTTCGCGGCGATCCACCCGAGCGCGAGCGACGTGCTCTACCGGCCGGTCGCCGAGGGGCAGGAG
>JAEZBP010000673.1 GCA_023427125.1 Pseudomonadota bacterium
AGATCGATCTGGCGGTCTTCCCGCGGCACCGCGACGCCACCGGCGCGGCGCGCTATCCGCGGCGCTTGCTCAGCGCGAGCCGCGCGAGCGGGTGGGGCATCGCGCACGCGGCCGACGCCTTCACCGAGCACGAGCTCAAGCGGGTGTGGCCGCGCCCGCGCCTCGGCGCCGCCACCCTCGATCCCGCCGCGCGCCGCGCCGACGCCACGCTCTGCGCAGCCGACGACGCCTTCGACGTCCTCGTGCAGCTCACTCCGGCGCACCTCGATCGCGTCTGGAACCGCCTCGTCGAGACCGACTTCCAAGAGGAGCCGCAGCTCTCGTATCGCCCGCTGCCCTTCGACCCGCTCTTGCTCAAGCGGCGGGTGCTCGAGGCGCCGGTCGAGGCCGTCGAGGACCCCTTCGTTGCCGAGCTCATGCGCGAGAAGCAGGAGGAGCTCGATCGCCTGCTCTCGATGCTGCGCGATCGCGGCGAGGTCTTCCTGCACGAGAGCGAGCTCGTCTTCGGCCGGCCCGACGGGCCGCTCATCGCGCTCGCCGAGCGGATCCTCGCGACGCCGCTCCATGGCGAGGCGCGCGACGACGAGCCGGCGGCGCTCTCGCTCGACGCCATCATCGAGCGCACGCGCGCGCACATGCACCGCTATCGCGAGCAGGACCCGCTCTTCCCCGACGAGATCGAGCTGCGCGACGACACCGCGGCCGGGATGATGGTGCTCCACGGCCGGCTGGTCCTGCGGACCGATCTCGCGGTCTCGCTCGAGCGGCTCGACGCGCTGCTCGAGCACGAGGTCGGCACGCACGTGCTCACGTGGTTCAACGGATCGGCGCAGCCGCTTAGGCTGCTCGGCCGCGGGCTCGCCGGCTACGAGGCGCTCCAGGAGGGGCTCGCCGTGCTCGCCGAGCACCTCGCGGGGGCGCTCGATCCGTCGCGGCTGCGCGTCCTCGCCGCGCGCGTGATCGCCGCCGACGCGGTGGCCGCGGGCGCGTCGTTCCTCGCGGTCTTCCACCTCCTGCACGGTCGCTACGGCCTCGGCGCGCGCACCGCGTTCCGGATCACCGTCCGCGCGGCGCGCGGCGGCGGGATGACCAAGGACTTCGTGTACCTGCGCGGCCTCTGCGACGTCATCGAGTACGTGCGGAGCGGCGACTCGCTCGAGCGGCTCTACACCGGCAAGGTCGCGCTCCGGCACCTCGACATCGTGCGCGAGCTGGTCGAGCGCGGGATGGTCGCGGCCCCGCGCGTGCTGCCGATGATCCTCGCCGAGCCTTCGGCGGGCGATCACCTCCGCGCGATCCGCGCGAGCGAGGACGGCCCGAGCGTCGTGGCCCGCATGGCCGGGAGCGCCGCATGAAGATCGGCGTCCTCGTGAACGACGTGGCGCACGAGCGCTCGAGCTACACCACCGTGGCGCTCATGCGGGCCGCCCGCCGCCACGCGCACCGTGTCTTCGTGATCGAAGTCGGCGACTTCGTCCACGAGGCCGGCCACGTCGCCGCGTGGGCGCGTGAGGCGCCCGACGCCGGCGCCTCTCCCGAGGCGTTCGTCGAGGCGCTCCGCGCGAGCGCGGTGGCGCGCGTCGCGGTCGACGAGCTCGACGTGCTCCTCCTCCGCAACAACCCCTACGACGATCTCGAGGAGCGCCCGTGGGCGGCGCAGGCCGGCCTGGTCTTCGGTGAGGAGGCCAAGCGCCGCGGCGTGCTGGTCCTCAACGACCCGAACGGGCTCGCGCACGCGCTGAACAAGCTCTACCTCGAGCGCTTCCCCGCCGCGCTGCGGCCGGCGAGTGTGGTCACCCGCCACGCCGACGACGTCCGCGAGTTCGCCGACCGGCACGGTACGATCGTCGTGAAGCCCCTTAACGGATCGGGCGGCCGCGGCGTCTTCATCGTGCGCCCCGAGGACGACGCCAACTTCAACCAGATCCTCGAGGCCGTGGGCGCCCACGGGTACGTCGTCGCGCAGGAGTACGTGCCCGAGGCCCGGGAGGGGGACGTGCGGCTCCTCCTCCTGAACGGCCGCCCGCTCGAAAAGAACGGGAAAATTGCCGCGATGGGCAGGGTCTCGGCGAAGGGCGACTTGCGCCACAACGTCCGCGCCGGTGGGAGCGTTAAGCCCGTTAACGTTTCCGCCGCCATGCTGGAGCTCGCCGAGCTGGCGCGGCCCCGATTGATCGAGGACGGCATGTTCCTCGTGGGGCTCGACATCGTGGGCTCCGACGCGCGCTGCAAGGTGTTGGAAATCAACGTCTTTTCGCCGGGCGGGATGGTCAGCGCCAGCGCGTTCTCGGGGGTCGACTACGCGGCGGTCCTGGTCGAGGACCTCGAGCGCAAGGTCGCGCACGCCTCCCACGATCATTTCGACAATCGACTCCTCGCCTGCCTCTGACCGCTGCTATCATCGAGCGCATCTCTCGGGGGATACGGGAGCCTCGATGTCGTCTGGTGGTCGTTTCAAGCTGGGTCGTCGCTCGTTCATCCGCCTCACCGCCACCGGCGCTGCGGGCCTCTACGTCGCCGGCGGCTGCACGGGCGAGCCCGTGGAGCGCGTGCAGGCGCTCGTGATCGGTAGCGGCTTCGGTGGCTCGATCGCCGCGCTCCGCCTCGCCGAGGCGGGGGTCTCGGTGACGGTGCTCGAGCGCGGGCGCCGCTGGGAGATCACTCCGCACCACGACACGTTCTGCTCGATGATCAGCCCGTCGCCCGACGGGCGGTGCGCGTGGATGCACGACAAGCCGGTCATCCCTGGCGTGCCTCCGGTCCGCTTCCGCGGCGAGTACGGCGCGCCCTACGTCGGCCTGCTCCAGCGGCTCGCCGGCCCGACGATCGACGTCGTGTGCGCGGCGGGCGTCGGCGGCGGCTCGCTCGTCTACAGCGGCATCATGATCCAGCCGCCGCGCGGGCCCTTCGAGTCGGTCTTCCCGAGCGAGGTGTCCTACGACGAGATGGACACGATCTACTACCCGCGGGTGGCCGCGATCATGCGCCCCGCGGCGATGCCCGACGACGTGTACGAGGCGCCGCAGTACGCCTCGAGCCGCGCCTTCGTCCGCGACGCGGAGCTGGCCGGCATGAACGTCGAGCGCAACGCGATCGCGCTCGACTGGGATCTCGTGCGGGCGGAGCTGAGCGGCGAGGTCCCCGCGCAGGTCATCAAAGGCGAGTATCTCTACGGCCTCAACAGCGGGGCCAAGCACTCGGTCGATCGCGGCTACCTCGCGATGGCCGAGGCCACCGGGAACGTGACGGTGCGGCCGCTCCATCAGGTCCAGGCGATCGCCGAGGACCCCGAGGGCGGCTACCGCACGACCGTGGAGCGCATCGACGAGCACGGCGAGGTGCTCGAGACGCTCACGATCAAGAGCGACCTGCTCTTCGTCGCCGCCGGCTCGATGAACACCACCAAGCTCCTCCTGCGCGCGCGCCGCGACGGCGGGCTGCCGAACCTCGACGAGCGCGTCGGCGAGGCGTGGGGCAACAACGGCCTGCGCATCAAGGTCCGCAGCGGCGTCCCGGACGTGACGGCGATGCCGCAGGGCGGGCCGGCCTGCATCTTCGTGCACGATCACGAGAACGAGCACGGCCCGATCGGGATGGAGTTCGGGGCCGCACCGGTCGGCCTCGAGGGCTACCTGATCCACGGCACGCAGGGCGTGCCCGATCGGCTCGGCCGCCTCGTGCTCAACGATCAGGACGAGGTCGAGCCCGACTGGGACGTCAGCAACGACACGAGCGCGGAGCTGGGCGCGATGAACGCGATGGAGCGCATCGTCGCGGCGGGCGGCGGCGAGATCGGCAGCCTCCCCGGGCTCGGTGAGAGCATCACCTTCCATCCGCTCGGCGGCGCGACGATGGGCGTGGTCACCGACACCTACGGGCGCGTGACGGGCCACCCCGGCCTCTACGTCGTCGACAGCGCGATCGTCCCCGGCGCCACGCCGGCGGGCAACCCGTTCTGGACGATCGCGGCGCTCGCCGAGCGCTGCCTCGAGAAGATCGTCGCCGAAGACCTGAACCCTCCGAGTGATCCATGACCCACCCGCGATCGTCCCTGCTGCTCGCGCTCGTGATCCTCACGGGCTGCTTCGACAACGTCGGCACGGAGTTCCCCGAGGGCCTCGAGCCCTGGGAGGACCCCAACGAGGCGCCGCCCCCCGAGGCGGCGCCCGGCGATCCCTACCCGGAGGAGATCACCTTCGTGCGCAAGCGCTGGGGCCGCGACAACTCGGTGCACGCCCGCGCCTACGTGCACGCGGACGTGGCCGCGACCTTCGCCGGCGTGCGCCACCCGCTCGCCGGCGCGGATCGGCGCCCGGCCGTGACCTTCACCTACGTGGAGGACGTCGACCCCGAGTACGAGTACAGCCACCAGAGCCACCTCGTCGTCCCCGACATCGTCACCGTCGAGATGGACCTCACGTGGCGGTCCGGCGTCGTCGAGGGGACCTCCGAGGAGCCGATGATCACCGCGACGCGCTGGCAGAAGACCTTCGGCACGACCGCGATCTCGAACCTCGAGGGATCAATCGTGTGCCGCCGCGTGACCGACGACGTGACCGAGCTCGAGATCCAGTACCACCTCAACGCGCTCGGCCAAGGTCACGAGACCATCGAGAACTACCTGCGCGGCTACTTCGAGTCGGTCCTGCTGCTCGCGCACGGGACCGCGCCCGAAGACCTCCCCCCGCAGTAGGCGACGACTCGCCGCGCTCTCCGCTACGGCTGGCGGGCGTAGTCGAAGACGAAGTGGAGGGGCTGGGGCATCATCATGCCCTGCGTGGTCGCGTCCATCTGCATCTGACCGTCGCCGGTGATGCGGTAGACGTTCCAGCGGGTGCCTTGGTCGGTCTGGAAGACCTGCTCGAGCCGCCCGTCGTCGTGGATGCGCTGGGTGACGCGCATCTCGTCGCCGGCGGGCGTGCGCACGCGGGCGGTGCGGCCCACGCGCGTCGTGTAGCGGCGGCCCGCGTCGCCGTCGAACATCACCGTGATGCGCCCGCCCTGACCGAAGAGGAGATCGATGCGGCCGTTCAGCGGCGTGTTGTCCCGCAGCTGACCGCGCGCGACGCCGCGCAGGAAGAAGTTCATCGCGCCCACGGTCTGCTCGATCGCCGCATCGACGACCTGCTGCGCCCGCGCGTCCGGGGTCGAGCGGCGCCAGACGCCGTGGAAGCGCTGCCGCGCTTGCTCGAACTGCGGGTCGGCGGGCGCGTCCTGCATGTGCGCCGAGATCGGCCACGCGGCGCTCGCCGCGAGCGCGGCGGCGGAGAGGAGGGCGGGCAAGAGGAGGCTTCGCTGCATCATGGTGCTCGTCGTCGACGCCGGGCTCCGGCGCTCCATTCACGAAACAAAGCGCGCTTTCTCCCTCCGTGTCAACGCCACCGCACTATCATCGCCGCCTCGATGACCGAAGCCGACCTCCACTTCACGCTCACCGTCGCGCTCGTCGTCGTCGCGGTGCCCACCTTCGCCGCCCTCTTGTGGACCACCGCGCCCTACGGCCGGCACGCGCGCGAGGGCTGGGGCCCGCAGATCCCCTCGCGGCTCGGGTGGATCCTCATGGAGTGCCCGACGGTCCTCTTCTTCCTCGCCGTCTACCTCTCGGGCGGCCACCGTTTCGAGCTCGTGCCCCTGGTGTTCTGCGCGGTCTGGCACCTCCACTACCTGCACCGGACGTTCGTCTTCCCCTTCCGCATGCGCATCGGCGGCAAGCGCATGCCGCTCTCGGTCCCCTTCATGGGCATGGCCTTCAACGCGCTGAACGCATACCTGAACGCGCGCTGGATCTCGGAGCTCGGCAGCTACGCCGCGAGCTGGCTCGCCGATCCGCGCTTCCTCCTCGGGCTCGCCCTCTTCCTCGTCGGGCTCGTGATCAACCTGCACGCCGACACGGTCCTCATCCGCCTGCGCAAGCCCGGCGAGAGCGGCTACAAGATCCCGAAGGGCGGCATGTACCGCTTCATCACGAGCCCGAACTACTTCGGCGAGATCGTCGAGTGGATCGGCTGGGCGCTGATGACGTGGTCGCTGCCGGGGCTCGCCTTCGCGATCTACACGATCGCGAACCTCGCCCCGCGCGCGCTCTCGAACCACCGCTGGTACCAGGAGAAGTTCCCGGACTACCCGCGGGAGCGCCGCGCGCTCATCCCGTTCGTGCGGTGATCTCCTCGACCTCGCTCTCCGCCGCCTGCGTCGGCGCTTCCGTCGCCGCGCCCGTCTCGTCCGCGTCGGGGCTCGGCGAGCTGCGCTGCGCGCCGTAGATCTTGAACCTCAAGGTCAAGAGGTAGGTCACGCCGACCGCGAGGATCGCCGGCGGGCCGAACGACTTGCCGAAGACCTCGAAGACCAGCGCGATCGCCGCGAGCGGGACGCCGACCACGCCGACCAGCGACGAGGCGACGCCGACCACCGCGAAGAGCGCGGGATCGAGGTGAGCGTAGCCGGTCAGGTTGACGAGCTGCGCGACGAGCGCGCCCGAGACCCCGCCGACGTACATCGACGGCACCAGCATCCCGGCGCTGCCGCCGCCCGCCGCCATGAGGCCGGTGGTGATCACCTTCCCGACGAGCACCAAGAGCAGCATCCACCACACCGTGAGCTCGCCGTGGCCGGCGAGGATGTCGCTGATGGTGTGCTCGCCCATGCCGAGCACGTGCGTCGGCTGCACGCCGGCGGCGTAGAAGAGCGCGAGCGCGACGAGGCCCGCCGCCAGCGAGCTGACCACCGCGTGCCAGGCGGGGTGCACCCGGTCGGTGAAGAAGGTCTCGAGGAACATCATCGCCTTGCCGAAGCCCCAGGCCACCGGCAGCGACACCGCGATCGCGACGAGCGCCGCGCCGCCGAGCTCGGCGATGGAGTACTCGGAGGAGTGGCTCGGCCCGACGAAGAGCGGCACGTACGAGCCGCGCAGCCAGGTGTTGAGCCAGAACGCGATGACGCCGGCCCAGAGGCAGTAGGCGAGCTTGCGGTAGATGATGCGATCGCCGTACGCGATCTCGGTGGCGAAGAGCGCGGCGGTGAAGGGCGCGCCGAGCAGCGCCGAGACCGCCGCCGCGATCCCGGCGAGCTGGTAGGTGCGCAGCTCGTGCTCGCTGCGCACCGCGAGCACCCGCGAGAAGCCCGCGCTGATGCACTCGGCGATCATCACGACGGGCGCCTCGAGCCCGCCCGAGCTGCCCGAGCCGACGGTGAGGAAGGTGGCGGCGAACTTCTTGGCGGCGAGCCCGAACGCCGGCCGGTCGTAGCGCGGCTGCGGGTCGTCGCCCGCGTGATCGTAGGTGATGTGATAGTTGTGGAGCGCGGTCGTCATCCCGTCGCCGATGGTGGCCCTCCAGCTCTCGCGCTTCATCAGGACGCCGCGCACCGCGGCGCCCGTGAGGAGCGCGCCGAGCAGGATCACCGCGCCGACCCATCCGCGCTCGGCGCCGTGCTCGAGCACCTGGTCGAGCACCCAGTGGACGCTCATCCGGAGCGCGGTGCAGGCGGCCCACACGACCACCGAGAGGAGCGCCACCAGGAGGACGATGCGGGCGATGGAGTCCCACGAGTCGTGCAGCGCGCGCGCCTCGTCGTCGAGATTCTCAAAGTGCTGACCAGCCACGCGGCGACTGTACACGCCGTCACCCGCTGCGTGACACTCACCGCAACATTCGTAACGGGCGGGTCATGGATTCTCGCCGTGATGAGCGGTTTCAACCCGTCGTGCGGCTGGCACGGCCCATGCTGGACGGCGACGCGCTGCGATGTGTACCGCGTTCGAAGCTGCGCTCACCTGGGACGACGAGCTGCTCGCCTTTCTCCCCGAGGCTCGCTGTCGCGTGCAGAGGCACGTGCGGCTCGACGAGCGCGGGGAGGGCTTCGGTCTGCTCGAGGCCGACGCCGAGGGCTGGACGCTCTGCATCCCGGACGGCGCGGAGCTCCAGGCTTCCGTCGGCAACACCCCGGTCGATCTCTCGCACCTCTCGCTCGACGCGTCGGGCGAGCGCCGCCTGCGGGTGTGCGCGGGTCTTCAAGCGCAGGTCCGCATGGGCGACTTCCGCTTCGAGATCCACCCCAGCGCGTGACGTCGCGTTGGCTGGACCAGCCCAAGCTCTGACATTGCTGTCCGGGTCGTCGGGAATGTGACGCTTCGCCGTTGAAAGGTGCGGCCACGCGGGAAGCCAGTCGGGCCAGAAGGAACGCGGGGCACGTGCCGTGCAACGTGAGCGGGCATGCTGCCGCCGTACATCATCGAGGAGCTTCGCCGGCGCGAAGAGGCGCGGCGCGAAGAGCTGACCCGTCCCCAGCCACGGCTCGAGCTCCCGGTCGAGCGTCCGCGGCGCGAGACCCTGCCGCCGCCCGAGTCGGAGCGCGGGATCGCGATCATCGAGGTCTTCTAGGTCTCCTGGCTAGTCTCTCGAGCTCGGCTTTCGGGTCCAGGGCTCGAGCTCGCCGAGCACCTCGAACGAGGGGAACGTCCCTTCGAAGCGGAAGGCGCGGTCGTCGATGTAGACCTCGGCCGGCGGCTTCTGGATCGGGAAGCGCACGCGCTCGAGCACGCGCTCGGCGAGGCCGTGCGCGCGGAGCCACGCGCGCATGGCGTCGATCGCGCCGGGGTGGGCGGCGCGCACGGAGAAGATCGCGAGGTCGAAGCGCTCGGCGGCGGCCTCGAGCCACGCGATGGCGCCCTCGACGGGCGGGTCGGGGATCTCGAGCGCGCCTCGCCACCCGCTGGTGTAGGCGTGGATGACGCCGTCGAAGTCGATCGCGAGGGTCTTCCGATGACGCCCCGGGCCGACTCGGCGCAGCTCGCCGGGATCGACGTTCGGCTCGCGCAAGACGCGCCGCTTGGCCTCGGCGAGCTCGTCTTTGGAGAGCCACCCGCGCTCGTGGAGCGCGACGAGCCGCTCGAGCGCAGAGGCGATCGCCGATCCGTCTCCGAGCGCCTCCACCCTCGCGAGCGCCGCCTCGAGCCGCTCGAGCAGCTCGGCGCTGGCCCCCGCGTCAGCGTCCGCATGCGCGCCCGCGCCCATGACCCGGGCCGTGTTCGCATCCGTGTTCACGTTAGCGTCCGCGCTCGCCTCCGTGTTCACGTTCACGTCCCCGTTCCCGTTCCCGTTCGTGTTCGCGCTCGTGTTTGCGTTTGCGTTCACGCTCGCGTTCGTCTCCGCGCGCACGGCGGCCACCAGCTCGGGCGACGGCTCCCAGTCCTCCTCGTGCGCCCACTCTTCGTCGACGAAGTACACCGCGTCCGCGTCTTCGTGGTCGACGTACTCGTGCTCCGGATCCTCGCCGCGGATGGCCGACGCCACGCCCTTTGGCGGGCGCCTCGGCTCGAGGTCGAGGCGCGTGCGCCGCTCGAGGATCCCCTCGTCGACCGGATCGAGGATCGCGCCTGGCCGGCTGAACGCCTCGCGCGGCCACGCGCGATGGGGCACCGCGGGCAGCGCGTACGTCGCGGCGGGGCTCTTCATCGCCGGATCGATCTCGAAGCGCGCGATCTCCTCCGCCCAGCTCCACACCTTCCCCCAGTCCTCCGCCGGCACCGGGAACGCGAGCGGCATCACCAGCCGGAACTTCGGGCGCTCGGCGGTGTGCGACCAGGTCGTGTGGACCAGGTGGAAGAACGAGCTCCACGTCACGCTCGCCTCGGCGATCGGCGTGCCGTCGTCGTAGTCGAGCACCAGACACGACACGTGGGTGACGTTCTCGGTGCCGCGCTTGTCGGCGCCCGGCCGATAGAGCGCCGGTGACCAGAGGCGCAGATCGCGCTTGGCGCTCCGCCGCTGATCCTCCTCGAGCTCGGCCGCCAGCCGCATGACCGCCGCGTCCGGTGGGCGCCCGTCCTTCTTCGCCTTGTCGGCCTCCTTCGCGAGCTTGCCCATGTACTTGCCGCGCGGCATCTCGCCCGCGAGCACGCGCGGCGCCGCGTGGCGGATGCGCGCGATCTCCCGCTCGATCTTCGCCACCGTCTGCGGCTTGAGCTCGAACCGGCGCAGGGCCACCGTGAGCTCCGGCAGGGTCAGCACCTCCGAGAGCGGCGTCGTATCGAAGACCCGCAAGAAGGTGCACACCGGGAGCAAGAGCGCGCTCATCGCCGCACCCTCGCCAGCGAGGTCCAGCTCCGCCGGCCGCGCGCATCGAGCACCGCGAGCGCGTCTCCCACCCGCGCCGCCACGATCCTCGAGCCGCGCCCCTCGACCGAGAGCCGCGCGCCGGGCC
>JAEZBP010000681.1 GCA_023427125.1 Pseudomonadota bacterium
CGCGCAGGCCTTCCCTGTTCACGGCGGCGACGCGCCGTTCACGATCATCCGCGGCGTGTTCACGCCGCGGGCGAGCCGATGTTCACGATGGCGTAGAACGGGCGTTCACCGAACCGTGGAGCGCGCACACGCGCGCAAGCTCCGCTCGTATGAGGTCGAGCGCGCGTTCTACAAGAGGTTCGCGGCGCGCTGCGACGCGCGCTGTCGGGTGCCGCGTTGCTTCGGCACCCAAGGCGAGACCGCCGGCGCCGTGCGCCTGCTGCTCGAGGATCTCGACGCGGCGGGCTTCGATCGGCGGCGCGATCACGTGGACCCGAGCGCGCTCGACAGCTGCCTGAGCTGGCTCGCGGGCTTCCATGCGCGCTTCTTCGGCGCACGGCCGGAGGGCCTCTGGGCACGCGGGACCTACTGGCACCTCGCGACGCGACCCGACGAGCTCGAGGCGCTGCCGAGCGAGCTGCGGGCGGCGGCCCTCGCGATCGACGCGCGGCTCGGGAGCGCGGCGCACCGCACGCTCGTCCACGGCGACGCGAAGCTCGCGAACTTCTGCTTCGCCGCGGACGGGCGCGCGGCCGCCGTGGACTTCCAGTACGTCGGCGGTGGCGTGGGCGTGCAGGACCTCGTCTACCTGCTCTTCGGCGCGGCGGGCTGGGGGCGGCGCGCGCCGGACGACGCGGCGATCGACGCCTACTTCGCGCACCTCGACGCCGCGCTCACCCGAGAGGGCGTCGACCCCGCGCCGATCGAGGCCGAGTGGCGCGCGCTCGTGCCCTACGCCCGCGCCGACTTCCTCCGCTTCTACGCCGGCTGGGCCCCGAGCGCGCGGGCCCTCGCGGACTACCGCGCGAGCGCCGAGGCGCTGGCGCCGTGATCGCGCAGCCGGGGTGGCTGGGGTCTCATACAGCAACGATACCGGCTCGCGTGAGACTCAAGGCGCGTGCAGGGTGTCCGACCCCGGCCCGATCGACCTCGGCCTCGACTGCTGGAGCAGCCTCTCCGCTCCAGCTCGGGTCGCGCCGAGGAGCCGGCAGGAGGGTTCCAGCTCCAGCTCGACCTCCGCCGAACACCCTCCGACCCCTTCTCCGGCGCAGCTCGGGTATCAAGATTGGAGCTGAGAGTGCGCCAAATTTGCAGCTCGAGCTGCAGCGGAGGGGGTGTAATCGCTGTTTGCGCGCGGCTCGGCGGCTCCTCGGAGGCTCCGACCCCTTCTCGAGCGGCGCCGGGCGGCGTCTCGGAGCCTCCGAGTGCGCCAAAGTTGCAGGGCAAGCTCCGCCGAACACCCTCCGACCCCTCCTCCGACGCCTTTCAAGCTGCAACTCTGGCGCACCGGCTGCGCCAAAGTTGCAGCTTGAGCCTCGCCCAGAACGGCCGGCGGGCGGCTCCGACGTCCTCGAGCGGCGGCGGGATCGGGCCTCCCATGGACGCGAGCGGCTGGAAGTGCGCGAAACCACGGGCAAACCCGGCAGCGGTCAGGAGGTCTCCTCCTCCTGAGCGTCCTCGTCGTCGTCCGCGACGTCCGTGTCCAGATCCTGGACGCCCTCGAGCTCCTCACCGGTGTCCGGGTTCACGTCCACGTCCGGCCCGTTCCTGCGCTTGCGCCGCTGCGCGACCCGCTCGTTGGCGGCCAGGATGGGCGCGAGCAGCGCGGCCTGGGCCTCGCCCGCCTCCGGCCCATCATCCTCGTCGTACTCCGCGTTGATCGTGGAGACGATCCGGCAGAGCTTCTTGTGACCCTGCGTGCGAGCGGCGCTGACCTTGTCGAAGCGGATCGTGTGACTGGCCTCGGGCCGGCTGAGCTCGGCCGCGAAGAGCGGCGCCAGGCGCGCGAGCTCGGGCACCTGGTACATGATGTTGAGCCCCTTGATGTCGTCCTCGGAGAGCAGCGCGAAGTCCTCGTTCATCTCCTCGATGATGGAGAGCGCGTCGTCGAACTCCGCGTTGGTGATCCCCTCGGCCATCTCGGGGAAGTATGTGTCGATGAAGGTGCGCACCTTGCCGGCGTGCGCGCTCCTCGGATCGATGGTGGCGAGGACCGACTGCAGCGAGGCGTACATCGCCGAGATCACCCGATCGAGCTGGGCGTCGAGGACCTTGGCCTCGCCGCGCGCCTTCGACGTCTTCGCCTTGGTACGGCGCCAGCGTCGCTCCAGCTTGCGGGCGTTGCGCTCGAACGCGAGCGCCTCCTCGACGCGCGTCGTGAGCCGGGGATTCGCCAGGCCGGTCGCGATGGCCAGCACCTCCTTGAGGACGAAGATCCGCCTCCCGTTCGAGAAACGGAGGAGCGTGTACAGAGCGCCGATGAACGCGGCGGTCATAAGCCTTCCTTTCCCCTCGAGGCCCCCTCGAGGTGGTCGTTGTCGTGATGTCGAGTGTATCGTCCGATGACGACAACCCATCTCGAACGAAACGACGCGTCGAGAACGGCTGGCCTGCCCCATCGCCACAGCTGCTGTGGTATCCCCAACGATGGGTGATGAGTTCTGCCGATGTCAAACACAGAATGCGCGGGGCGCCGCAGAATCGTCGACGACCCGTCGCAGCCCGCTCTCCACGTCACCCCGCGTTGCGCGGAGACGCCGGCGCTAGAGCTTCAGCCAGACCTTCGCCGGGCAGTGATCGGAGAGGTTGTTGCGCCAGCTGTCCATCCGCTCGGGGAAGCGCGGGAAGTCGAAGTCCACCTTGCTCGGCGCGAGCGCGCCGGCGACGGCCGCCGCGCGCCCCTCCGCCTACCACGTGTGTCGCGTTTCGGTGTACGCCCCAGCAGTGACCCGGACGCCCCGCTCCATCGATTGGGAAGACCTCGCTGAGGCTCTGGACGCGATCGTCGTCGATGGTCGCAGCTCCCGCTCGGAGCGAGGAGGTGACGCCCTGGCGAGGCTCGCGCTCGCGAGGCTGCTCGGCGACGCGGCCTGTCGTGAAGCGGTCGATCACTACGTGGATCATCGCCCTGGCTCCGAGCTCGCTCGATCGGTGCTCTCGCTGTTGCGGCCGACTGCCGCCATCGACCGTTGTCTCGCGATCGGATCCAGCGATGACGCCGTGGAGCGTCGGCGAGCCGCTATCGAGCTGCTGAGCGTCATCGCCGATCGCCGCGTCTTGCCCTTCGTGCGCGGCTTCCTCGACGACCCAGATTCGGATATCCCGTCGTGGGGCGCGGAGATTCTCGACCAGCTGCTGTCCGCGCGCTTGGTAGAGCTCGAGGAGATCGAGCCGCTGCTCGCCATCATCGACGCGCACCCGAATCCGGCGGTCCGCCGTATCGGGCGCCTCATCCGCGAGCTGCCCGAGAAGTCCTGACGCACAACTGGGATCGCGCCGACGGCAGCTCAGCATCAGACATCCAACGCCGATCGCACCTCTTCCGTGCCGCGAGCCTACGCCGCCAGACGCTCGTACACAGCGACCGCCTCCCGCACGGCGCTCGCTCCGGACACCGGCGCCTCCCGCAGCGCGGCGCGCAGGACCTCGCTGACCTCGGGATCCTCACCCACGTGGGGCCTCACGCGATCGAGCATCGACTGCGCTTGGCGCTGCTTCCAGCCCATGCCGACCAAGAGCTCGAGGACGGTGGCGAGGACGCCGGCGCGGGCGGGGGATACTGCTGGCGAGCCGTAGGCGACGCCGTCGGCGTGCTCGAAGGTGAGGCCCGCCGAGTCGCTGCCGCGGGTGACGAGGGCACCCACGTGGGTGGCGCGGTGGTGCGCGCCGCAGAGGGGGAGGAGGTTGTCGGGGGCCGCCGTCGGCCTGCCGGGCGATGTGGTGGAGGTCGACGAAGGCGGAGTGGCGGCAGCCGAGGACGGCGCAGGGCCGCCGTGCCGGCGCATCACCGTGCGGCGGATCTTGGGAGGGACGGCACAAGCATCTATTGCGTTTGATCATTCGCCGTTGCACGTGCGGATACCTGCGATGGAGGCGCCCCGCGCGGCCACCCACGTGGGGCCTCTTCCGGCGCGCGGGATCGCGGCCGGCCTCTGTCCGATCGACACGGCGGTCCGTTGACGCGCGCGCCGCTCGACCGCAGGAAGGACGGGATGCCGGCCGAGCGCTCCACGTTCTTCTTCGACCTGCGCTGTCCCTTCTGCTTCGTGGCTCGCGAGCGCATCGGCGCGCTCGGGCTCGGCGCCTCGATCGCGTATCGGAGCGTGCGTCACGATCGCGAGGCGGCGGTGCCGGCGATGGCCCCGAGCACCGAGGAGCGCGCGCTGCTCACGAGAGAGCTCGCGGTGCTCGCCGAGCGCGCCGATGCGCTCGCGAGCCACGAAGCAGAAGGGACAGCGCAGGTCGAAGAAGAACGTGG
>JAEZBP010000682.1 GCA_023427125.1 Pseudomonadota bacterium
CCCCCCCCCCCCCCGCCGCCCCGCGCCCGGAGCGTCGTGCGGCCGTGCGCCGCGAGCGCGATCGGCGGCAGCACGAAGAGCGCCTCGTAGGCCTCGTAGACCGTGGGCTGCGAGGCGAGCACCCGGAAGAGCGCATAGGCCGCGCCGATCCCGATCGCGAGCCCGATCACGCCGAGCGACGCGAGCCGGCCGAAGAGCGGCGTGACCCGCGCGAGCGAGGCGTAGAGGCCGATCCGAACGAGGGAGCCGACGACGATCGCGCCCGCCACGATCCCGGTCATCGCCCACGCGGCGAGATCCACCCGGTGCGCGACGGTGGCCACGATCGCGTAGGCCTCGCCCGCGACCAGGGCGACGAGCGCCACGCTCGAGAGCGAGGCGAGCAGGTCGGCGGTGAGCTTCGGGGCGGGCGCGAAGAGCTCGGTGAGGCTCGAGAGCCGCGCGCGCACGGGCGCGAGCGCGGGGCTCGCCCGCAGGATCGCCACGAGCAGCGCGGTCGCGAGCCCGAGCGCGATCCCGGCGGGCAGATAGAACGCGATCGTGTGGAGCGCGGCCGAGACGAGATCGCCTCCGCGGCTCTCGGCGCCTCGCTCGCTCAGCGCGGCCCGCGCGCTCTCCACGCCGGCGACGAGGACAGCCGTCGCGAAGCCCGCGGAGAGCTGCTCGGGCAGGAGCGGCGCGCGCCGTCGTCTCGTCAGGACCCGCGCGTCCCGCTGCTGGGCACCAGACTTCACCATGCTCGCCCGCGAGGGGCCCGAATGAAAGCACGGACGTTTCGGTGGCGCCAACTGTCAGCGGTGGAAGTACGTGTCGCGATCGAAGTCGCGGTAGGTCTCGTAGGTCACGTCGTAGGTCGCGATGAAGACGCCGCTCAGGACGACCACCGCGAGCAGGCCGATGACGGTGACGGCGCGCGACAGCCGGATGCAGAGCGCGCTCTCGCGCCAGACCTGCACGAGCGCATAGGGAGCGATCGAGAGGGCCACGGTGAGCGTCACGGCGCGCCGGAGGATGGGCCACGCCTCGGGCTGCTTGGCCCAGTGCGGATCGAGCGTGAAGTTCAGGCTGTACATCACGAGCAGCGCGACGAAGAGCGCGCCGCCGAGCAGGGTGGGGCGCCGAAAGAGCTGCGCGATCAGGTCGCCCGCGCCGAGGCAGAGGAAGGGGTAGAGCGGGACGATGTACCAGCCGAAGGTCCAGTTGCCGCTGCCCACCGCGATCGCGATCAGATAGGTGACGAGCGGGACGGTGAGCACGGCGCTGTCGCGCGCGCCGCGGCGGTAGACGCTCGCGACGAAGCCGAGCCAGAGGAAGAGGATCCACCCGCGGCCGATCATGCTGTGGTTGATCAGCGTCGCGTCGAAGAAGCGCGGGAAGAGGTTCCAGTGCGTCGGCCGGCCGCCCTGCTGGCCCTGCGTGAACACGAAGACGTCCCAGTCGATCAGCGCGCCGAAGACGAGCAGGAGCGACGCGGTGGCGAGGCCGGCGACGGCCGCCATGATCGCCTTCTTGTGCTCGCCGCGCTCGGCGGCCACCAGCATCACGAGGGCCGGCACCCACACGATCGCCGGCACCTTCGCGATCGGCGCGAGGCCCGCGCACACCGCGGCGATCATCAGATCCCGCGTCCTCTTTCCGTCGTCGCGCCAGCGCAGGAAGAAGAGCAGCATCCCGAGCGAGAGCGGGACGAGCAGCGCCTCTTCTTTGATGACCCGCGTCTGCAGCGCGATGGTCGGGATCACCGCGTAGAGGAGCGCGCCGAGCCAGGGCGCGGGCGAGCGCGGCATGAGCCGGCGCCCGAGCGCGACCATCAGGAAGAGGCTGAGCGCGCTCAGCAGGATCGGCACGATCCGGGTGTGCGCGAGCTTCGCCTCGAGCCAGGTCTCGGCGCCGCCGAGGTGCGCCGCCGCGCCGACCAGCACGTGCAGGAGCGGCGGGTGCTCGAAGTAGGGCTCGATGACGATCCGCTCTTCGCCGAAGAAGTGGATCGTGGTGCGCGCGACGTCGCTGCCGTAGGCATGCGGCCAGAGCGACCAGCCGCGCGTCGTGCCGTCCTCGAGGAGCGACCAGCCGTTCCACGTCGCGAAGAGCTCATCCGCGTTCTCGCGGAACTCGGGCATCACGTCGTAGTCGAGCGCGCGATAGCCGGTGCCGAGCAGCACGACGAGCGCGGTCGCGAGCATGCCCGCTCGACGCACGCCGGTGCGCGTGTCACCGGCGTAGGCCGCGTAGGCGGCGCCGAGCGCGAAGAGCAGCCCGAGCGCGAAGACCGACCACCAGAGCGCGACGCGCGAGGAGGGCCACGAGCCGGTGGCCGGCACGAGCGCCTCGCGCGGCACCGGCGTGAGCGCGCCCTGCGAGGGTCCCCACGTGAGCGTGAGCGAGACCGACTCGGCGTTGGTGCGGCTGCGGCCGGCGGCGGCCGGCTGGCCAGTCCAGCGCACCTTCACGTCGTGCACACCGGGCGCGAGCGGGCCCTCAGCCGGCCGTCCGTCCACCTCGACGGTGGCGCGGTGCCGCGCGTCGGCGCCGACGAAGAGGGGAGGCCCGGGCGGGACGGTGAGCTTGCCGCGCAGCTCGACGTCGACGCTCGGCAGCGCGGTCGGGATCGGCAGCTCGTGCGGCCAGCCCTGCACGTAGCGGGCGAGGGGCCGGTGTGCGTTGGGGAACGCCACGCGATGCTCGACCGTGCGATCGACCAGCACCCGCTCGCCGCCCTGCTCGGCGTACCAGCGCGCCGAGAAGCCGTGGCGCACGTACCCATCGGCGAGCGCGCCGAGGGCGACCCACGCCAGCGCGGCGAGCGCTCCGGCGAGGATCGCGCGGCGCGCGCGGGCGGTGCGTAGGTCAGCCATGGGGTTCGAACGCGCGCGGAGCTTGGTCGATCGGTGCGGGTCGGGGCAAGCGTGGCAGCGGCCCTCGCCTTTCGCGCGCGGCTGCGGTGAGTCGGGGGGCATGCCCGTGCCCGTGCCCGTGCCCCCTCTGCGTCTCTGCGCCTCTGCGCGAAATTCAATCCGGGAAAGATCGCGCCAAGACGCCGGGGAAAGGCGGAACGCGGCTCAGCGCGGGCTGGCCAGCGAGGCCGCGACGCGGCGGGCGCCGTAGAGGCCGACGCTGGGGTCGAGCACCACGCTCACCCGGATCCGATCGAGGACCGGCTCCATGGGCTCCTTCGCCCGGAACGCTCGCATGAACGCTCCGTTTCGGATCACCTCGATGAGCTTCGGCGCGATGCCGCCGGCGACGTAGAGCCCGCCGAAGGGGAGGGTCTTGAGCGCGAAGTTGCCGGCCTCGCTGCCGTAGATCGAGACGAAGCGCGCGACGGCGCGGACGCACGCCGGATCGGTCCCGGCGGCGCCGGCCGCGCCGATCACCGCGGCGCGATCCTCGGCCGCGGCGAGGCGCGCCTCGAGCGTGCTCGACACGCCCTCGGCGAGCAGGTGCTCGTAGATCGCCTCGAGGCCGCGGCCCGAGAGCACCCGCTCGATCGAGACGCGCCCGTGGCGCGCCATCAGAAAGCGCAGCAGCGCGATCTCGTCCTCGTCGCGCGGCGCGAAGTCGGTGTGGCCTCCCTCGGTCGGGTGGATCTGCGGGAGCTCACCGGCGCCGGCCGGAGAGAGGATCGCCTCTCCGAGCCCGGTCCCTGCGCCGAGCACCACCGCCGGCGCCGACGGATCGATCGACCGATCCGAGAGCACCTCGAGCGCGCCCTCGCCGAGCTCCGAGAGCCCGAGCGCCACCGCCTCGAAGTCGTTCAAGAGGCGCACCCGGGGGACGCCGAGCGCGCGCTCGATCCGTCGCGCGTCGAGCTCCCACGGGAGGTTCGTCGTCTTGCAGGTGTCCTCGGTCACCGGCCCCGCGACCCCGAGCGCGGCCGCGTCGATCTCGCCGAGCCCGTCCCCGAGGAAGTCTCTCAGGATCGGCTCCACCCCCTCGAACGCCGCGCTCTCGTAGCGCCGCCGCGCCCGCTCCACCAGCGCCCCCGGCGCGCCCTCGTAGAGGGCGACCAGCGTCTTCGTCCCGCCCACGTCCGCCGCCACCACGCGCATCGAGGAGGCGTAGCACGCCACGTGCTACCCTTCGTGCATGCCGCGCGGAGCCGCGACCAAGGCGGATCTACACGACCTCGTCGAGGCGCTCCCCGAGCAGCGCGTCGAGACGGCGAGGCGCTTCCTCGAGTCCTTGAGTCGCGCAGAGGAATCGGCGGGCTTCATCGCGCGCTTCGTCGAGACGATGGACGCCGAGGAGGCGGCCCTGCTCGACGCGCTCGCCGACCGCGACCGCGATCAGGGTCCGCCGCCGTTCGTGGCTGAGCCGAACGAGCCCCGGTGATCCCGAGCGCCGACGAGATCCTCGCCGGGTATCCGTTCGCGGCTCGGCGATGGAAGCTGATCGGCGTCCCGAGCGAGATGGCGATTCGAGCCGCGCTGGAAGATGCGACGAGCTTGGCGGCGTCAGACCCGTACTCCGAGCCGGCCGCGCTCTTCTTCGCGTTCGCGCGCCGGCCGAGGGCGTTCCCTGGCGCCTGGCGGACCATGCCGGCTCTCCTCGCGCTCAACCAAGCGCGCTCGATCGGTTGCAGGCTTCGCACCGAATCGGACGAGCTGAACGCGCTGCTGGTTCGCATCGCGTCGCGCGACCTCGCGTTCACTGACGTTCACGCCTTCTTCGCCGAGCGGCTCGAGCACCCTCCGGGCCCGGCGCCGTGAGGCGGCGCAGCCCCCGGATGCGTCGCTCGCGCGGTCCTGGTACATCCCGGCGGCGTGCGACGGATGGGCATCGATCATGGGGAGAAGCGGGTGGGCGTGGCCCTCTCGGACGAGGACTCCCTCATCGCGCAGCCGCACGACACGCTCGCGCGGCGTGATCCGAGCGCGCTGCTCACCGCGGTCGCCGCGCTCGCG
>JAEZBP010000691.1 GCA_023427125.1 Pseudomonadota bacterium
CGATCGATCTCACCCGCCTGGCGCCGTCGCTCAAGGAGACCTGCGGCGAGTACTGCGGCTCCTATCGCGACCGGCTCGCCGACGGAGTGCGGCGCGGGGAGGGGGGCGTGCGCACCGCGCAGATGCACGCCCGCATCCTCGACGGGCTCCTCGGCGCGCTCTACTGCGCCGGAGACGCCGCCGCGCGCGTTGAGGGACACACGCCGAGGGGCCGCGTCGCGCTCGTCGCGGTCGGCGGCTACGGCCGAGGCTTGGTCGGCCTCCGCTCCGACGTCGACGTCCTCTTCCTCTGCGACGATCCGGCCGATCCCTACGTCGCGGCGCTGGCCGACGGGCTCCTCTACCCGCTCTGGGATCTCGGCCTCGAGATCGGCCACGCGGTCCGCGGCGTGCGCGAGACGATCGAGCTCGCGCGCGAGGACCTGCGCACCTCGACCACGCTCCTCGACATGCGCCGGGTCGCCGGCGACAAGCAGATCCTCGAGGAGCTCTCGCGCTCCGCGCGCCGCAGCGTCTTCGAGGGCGCCGGGCTCGAGCGCTTCCTCGATCAGCTCGAGGAGGGCTCGCGCGAGCGCCACGCGCGCTTCGGCGGCTCGCTCTACCTGCTCGAGCCGGAGGTGAAGCTCGGCTGCGGCGGCCTGCGCGATCTCGACGTGGCGATGTGGGCCGCGCACGGGCGCTGGGGCGCGCAAGGCACCGAGGAGCTGGTGAGGCACGGCGCGCTCCTGGCGCGTGAGGTGCGCGAGCTCGAGAACGCGAGCGAGATGCTCTGGCGGGTCCGCAACCTCCTGCACCTGCGGGCGGGCCGTCGTCAAGACCGGTTGACATTTGAAGATCAGGAGGAGATCGCGACGCTGCTCGGCTTCGTCGACGGGGTCACCCTGGGCGTCGAGCAGTTCATGCAGGCCTACTACCGCCACGCGCGGGTGGTGGAGCAGACGGCGGAGCGGATGATCGCGCGGGCGCGCCACTTCGGGCACCGCGCGCCGGCGAGGACCGAGGACCTCGGGCGCGGCCTGCTCCGCTTCGACGAGGCTGTCACCTTCCACGACTCGGAGAAGCTCGCGACCGAGCCGGTGCTCGCGCTCCGCCTCTACGCGGAGGTGGCCAAGCGCGGCCTCGCGCCGTACGCGTTCGCGCGGGACGCGATCGCGCGGATGACCGCCGACCCGGCGTTCTGCGAGAGGCTCCGCGAGGATCCCGAGGCCTCGCGCCTCTTCCTCGCCGCGCTGAGCTGCACCGCCGATCCGCCGGTGAAGGGCCGCTCGATCCTGAGCGAGCTCCACGAGGTCGGGCTGATGCTCGCGATGGTGCCGGAGTTCGAGCCGCTCACCGGGCGCGTCCAGCACGACGTCTATCACGTGTACACCGTCGACGTGCACTCGGTGGCCGCCGTGGATCGGCTGCGCGCGATCAAGCGCGGCGACCTCGCGACCGACCTGCCGCTGCCCTCGCGGCTCGCGGCCGAGCTGCCGAGGCCGGGGCCGCTCTTCCTCGGCCTCTTCCTCCACGACATCGGGAAGGTGCACGGCAAGGATCACAGCAAGAAGGGCGCGCTGATGGCGGGCCCGATCGCCGAGCGGCTCGGCCTCTCCGCGGTCGACGTCGCGCACGTGGTCTGGCTCGTCGAGGAGCACCTCAGCCTCTATCACTGGGCCACCCGCCGCGACACGACCGATCCCGACGTGATCGCCGAGGTCGCGCGGCAGGTCGGCACCCTCGATCGGCTGCGCGATCTCTACCTGCTCACCGTCGCCGATCTCTCGACGACCAACCCGACCGCGATGACCTCGTGGAAGGCGCGGCTGCGCGAGGACCTCTACCTCGCGGGGGCGGGCGTGCTGGAGGGCGACGGACGCGACGCGACGCTGCGGCGGGCCGACGCGATCCGCGAGGAGGCGTGCGTCGGCTTCGTGGGCGACGCGGGGCAGGCGCGGCTCGAGCGCTTCGTCCGCGAGATGCCCGATCGCTACCTGCTCGCGAACCCCGTCGACGCGATCCGCGTGCACGCCCGCGTGGCGCGCGACCGCGAGGGCGCGCCGATCCACGTCGCGGTGAGCCCCGGGCCGAGCCCCGAGGTCTCGGAGCTGATCGTGGTGGGCGACGATCGGCCCGGCCTCCTCGCGGACGTCACCGCCGTCCTGGCCGCGCAGCGGCTGAGCGTCGCCGCCGCGCAGATCTACACGCGCGAGGGCGAGGGCGATCGAGCGGAGGCCTTCGATCTCTTCCACGTGCGGCGCGCGTCGGTCGGCGCCGACGGCGAGCCGGTCGACGAGGTGAAGCTCGGGCGCATCCGCGCGGATCTCGAGTCGATCCTGCGCGGGGAGGTCACGGCGCCGGAGCTCCTCGCGCGGCGCGTGCAGAAGCCGGCGTGGGCCCAGCGCCACAGCCCGGGCGTGCCGACGGAGATCCACATCGACCACGCGGTCTCGCCGCGCTTCACGGTGCTCGACGTGTTCACCCGCGATCGGCCGGCGCTCCTCTACACGATCGCGCGCACGCTCCACGTAGAGGGGCTGACCATCGCGCTCTCGAAGATCAACACGGAGGGCGAGCGCGCCGCCGACGTCTTCTACGTGCTCGACGCGTCGGGCGCGAAGGTGCGCGACGCCGAGCGCTGGGCCAAGGTCCCGGCCGCCCTGCGCGCGGCCATCGAGGCGCTCGATCCGAGCGAGCGCGTGGAGGCGCGATGAGGCAGCGT
>JAEZBP010000706.1 GCA_023427125.1 Pseudomonadota bacterium
CTCGCCCGATGCGGGCCCTCGCGACGCGGACGGTCCGGACGCGGACATCGGGCGTGCGAAGGACCGGGCGAGCGTCTTCTTCGTCGGCCACAGCCTCGTCAACTTCCACATGCCGGCGATGCTCGACGACGTCGCGAGCTCGCTCGGCCTCAGCCACTCCTACGCCGCCGAGATCGGCGTGGGCGCGCCGCTCCACTGGATCTGGAATCACCCCGAGGTCACCAACGGCGACGACGCTCACCTCGAGCTGCCGACCGGCCGCTACGACGTGCTGGTCCTGACCGAGCTCATCCCGATCGGCGAGCACGTCACGTACAGCGACACCACGGAGTACGTGCGGCGCTACTACGAGCTCGCGATGAGCGGTAGCCCCGCCACCCAGGTCTACTTCTACGAGACCTGGTACAGCGTGGAGGACCCCGCGTGGAGCGAGAACATCGCCGCCGATCGCGCGATCTGGGAGGGGGTGATCGACGACGTCAACGCGACGGTCGACGGCCCCGACATCCTGCTCGTCCCGGGAGGCACCGCGATGGCCCGGCTGGTCGAGCGCATCGAGGCCGGCGGGGTCCCCGGCCTCGAGTCGCGCTTCGATCTCTACGTCGACCCGATCCACCTGACCGACGTCGGCAACTACTTCATCGCGCTCGTCCAGCTCGCGACGATCTACCGGCGGAGCCCGGTCGGCGGCACCGCGGCGACCAGCGACCAGTGGGGCTCGCCCTTCAGCGCGCCTTCGCCGGCCGCCGCCCGGATCATGCAAGAGATCGCGTGGGAGGTCGTCTCCGGCGATCCGCGCGCTGGCGTCGCGCCCCGCGCGCGCTGATCGAGATCACCAGACGTCGACGGAGGTCGAGTGCTCGTCGGCGCGCACGAGGAGGCTCGCGGGGACGAAGCTGGCGCCCTTGTACCGGGGCTCGCATACGTAGCGAACGGGGCCGCGCGCCTGCACCATCGCGGCGACCTCCTGATCGAGCGCGGCCTTCCGCGCCGCGGCGGCCGGCGTGACGTAGGTCGTGTTCTCCGGCACGGGGCTGCCGCCGAGCCACCCCGGGAAGAGCTCGACGCGCACGAGCACGCCGGCTTGCACGAGCGCCTCGGCCTGCTCGCGCGAGGTGACCTGATCGAAGCTCGGCGTTGCGTGAGCCATCGGCGACGGCACCGCCGGGTACGCGCCCGCGAGCTTCCTCCGCGCGCGCCAGCTCACGAAGAAGATCGCGGCGATCGCGATCACCGGGAGCAGGTAGAGGAAGCTGCCCGAGATGCCGCTCGCGAGCCCATCGGCGGGCTGCGGTCGCGGGAGGCTCGGCGCGCGTGTGCTCGGATCGCGGGTCCGCTCCACCAGGTAGCGCACCCACGGCAGCGTGTAGCTCGAGTAGTTCACGTCGGCGGCGAACATCTCGCACTGCGCGCGCTCGGCCTTCCGGCGCCGGAGCGGGATCACCGACTCGGAGATGCTCGGGCTCGATCGGAAGACCGCGCAGTCGCTGCCGAGATCGGCGCAGAGGCGCTCCTCGAGCGCGCCGCACGGATCGTAGAGGAGACCGCAGCCGCTCGTGACGAGCGCGAGCAGGATGACGAAGCGCCCTCGCACGGTCCGGAGCGTGCCTCTCTCAGATCACGAGGTCGAGCGCCAGCTGGATGACGAAGGAGATCGCTGCGGCGAGGGGCAGGGTGAGGATCCAGGCGACGACGATGTTGCCGGCCACGCCCCAGCGGACCGCGGAGAGCCGCTTGCTGGCGCCGACCCCCATGATGCAGGCGTTGATGCAGTGGGTCGTCGAGACCGGCACACCGAGCTGGCTCGCGCCGAGGATCGTCAGCGCGCCGGCCGTCTCCGCGGCGAAGCCCTGGATGGGCGCGATGCGGATGATCTTCGTGCCCATCGTCTTGATGATGCGCTCGCCGCCCGCCATCGTGCCGAGCGCGATCGCCGCGGCGCACGAGATGATGACCCACATCGGGACGGCCGTGCCCTGCGGCACGACCCAGGCGGGCAGCTCGGGGTGTGCGCCGGCCACGTAGGCGACCAGCGCCAGCGTGATGATCCCCATCGACTTCTGCGCGTCGTTGGAGCCGTGCGAGAGCGCCATGAGGCAGGCGGAGACGAGCTGCAGCCGGCGCGAGTGCTTGTGGACCTGGGCCGGGCGCGCTCGGCGCGCGATCCAGAGCACGGCGATCATCAGGAAGAACGCGACGAAGAAACCGATCGCCGGCGAGGCCACCAGCGGCACGAGCACCTTCTTGCCGAGCGTCGACCACTGGAACGCGCTCGGCCCCGCGTGCGCGACCACCGCACCCGCGAGCCCGCCGATCAGCGCGTGCGACGAGCTCGAGGGGATCCCGAACCACCACGTGATGATGTTCCAGGCGCTCGCGCCGAGCAGCGCGGCGAGCACCACGCTCTGGGTCACGATCAGCGGATCGGCGAAGCCGGTCGCGATGGTGTGGGCGACGGCGGTGCCCGTCATCGCGCCGATGAAGTTGAAGATCCCGGCGAGGATCACGGCCGTGCGGATCGGGAGCACGCCGGTCGACACGACGGTCGCGATCGCGTTCGCCGCGTCGTGGAAGCCGTTGATGTAGTCGAAGACGAGGGCCGCGACGATGACGGCGACGAGCAGCCCGAGCATCAGCCGTGCTTCACGGAGAGTGTGGCGAGGGTGTTCGCGACGCGCTCGCACTTGTCGATCGCGTGCTCGAGGTCCTCGAGGATCTCCTTCTGCTTGAGCAGCGCCTTGGCGTCGATCGCGGGGTCCTCGAAGAGCTCGCGCACCGCCTCGCGGAACGCCGTGTCCCCCTCCTTCTCCAGGATGCGGAGGTTTCGGCTCAGCTCCATGAGCGCGGGGTAGTCGTGCTTGCGGAGCTTGGGCATCGCGTCGTCGACCTTCGCCGTCGCCTCCACCAGGAGATTGATCAGCACCCGCATCGGCTCGGTGATGCCCGTGACCTGATAGATCACGAAGTAGCGCGCCGAGAGGTTCATCATGTCGAGGATGTCGTCGAGCTCTTGGCTCAGCCGGGCGAGGTCCTCGCGGTCGATCGGCGTCACGAAGGTCTTGGCGAGCGCGTCCTCCATCTCGTGCACGAGCTTGTCGCCGGCGTGCTCGTGGACCTGGACCGCCTCGGCGACCTCCTGGCCCGACGCGCCCTCGTTGAGCTTGGCCAGCGCCAGCGCCCCGAGGCGTGCGGTCTTGGCCTGCCGCTCGAGGAAGTCGAAGAAGTGATCCTCGCGGGGGAGGAGCCAGCGAATCACCTGTTGGAAGGACACGCGCGGGCAGTTCTCCCGGCCCGCGGTTCGTCCGTCAAGTCGCGCTGTGAGCCACGGGGCGCGGGGTGGGCACGAGCGCACAGCGGGTGTATCAGGCCGAGGCATGGCTCTCCTGACTCGGGCCGCCGCCGCCGGGATCGGCCTCTTCGCGATCGCCTGCTTCGCCGCGCCGCCGCCGCCGGCGCTTCCCACCGAGCTCGGCGGCTGCCACCCCGGCGCGTACTCGACCCTGAGCGAGCCCGCGTGCGAGCGCGACTCCGACTGCCTCCTCTGCGGTGAGGCGTGCGCGCTCACGACGCGCGCGCAGCTCGCGTTGACCAACGAGCCCTGCCCCCCGCTCACCGGGGCCGCGTGCGAGGGTGCGCGCCCCGCGTGCTGCCAGGGCCGCTGCGTCTCGAGCCTCGGCCCTCCGACGTTCTGAGCGGCCCCCGCAGCGTGCCCTGATGTCGGATCGATCAGGCGCTCGGGTCGGCGACGCGGCCGAGGAAGAGGATCGCGCCGGTCGCGCGGTCGCGGATCGCGAAGAAGAAGGCTCGGTCGAGCGTGAGCGCGGGGCGGCTCGGGGCGCTGCGATCGGAGACGACGACGGCGGTCGCGGCCGAGGCCTCGGCGCCGCTCTCGGTGACCTCGATGGTCGCCGAGTGGACGGCCGCCGAGACGTAGAGCTCGGACGCGGTGCTGATGCCCTCGAGCTCGGCCTCGCTCGGGCTGAACACGCGGGTCATGCCCATCTCCGAGAGGTGATCGACGAGGTTCACGTCGCTGCCGAACGCGAAGCGCGGCATCCGCACGTCGACGACCTCGGTCGGCTCGAGCGAGGCGACGATGGCGTCGAGCGAGGCGGCGTCGAGCGCGCCCTCGAGCGCGGCGAGCTCGCCGGCCGGCCGGACGAGCAGCATCGCGAGCTCCCCGCCCGCGTAGTCGAGCTCGGCCGCGGTGTAGGCCTCGGTCTGCGCCCACCGCGCGCCCTCGAGCGCGACGGTCATGAGCGGCGTGGTGATCGTCGAGCCGTCCTCGCGCACGAACGAGCCGTCCTCGGTGTCCGCCGGATCGAAGGCGACGTCCCACGCGGCGTCGAAGTGCACGGCGTTCACGAGCACGAGCCGGGTGTTCTCCGTGATGAGGCCGGGCGTGAGCAGCTCGGGGATGTTGCCGGTGGTTCGGTCTTCGACCCAGCCGTTGATCGCCGTGCGCCCGCCCTCCGGATCGGCGTCGAAGGGCCAGAGCGCGACGCCGGCGCCGAAGCTCACGGCGAGCGCGTCGAGGTAGGCCGCCTCGATCGGGTAGCCGGTCTGCGCCCACGCCTGGTTGGCCGCCGCGATCGTGACGCCCTGACGGTTGCGCGCGGCGAGCTCCAGATCGAGGTGGTTCATCGCGGCGTAGAGCCGCTCGGGCGGCAGCTCCCAGCCGAGCGTGGCGTCGATCTCGTCGGCGGTCGCGCCGAGCGCGCCTGGCCGCAGCATGCCGAACGCGACCTGGATCGAGTGCGGCGAGGTCAGCACGTTGCCGCCCTCGCTCGCGAGCCGGCGGTGCAGATCGAGCGCGAAGTCGGTCGCGCCTTCGCGCAGCGACGCGAGGTCGGCGTCGGGCGCCGAGGGCGAGGTGTCCCGCGAGAGCGTCGAGCGCGCGACGTCGCCGGGAGGATCTACAGGCGCAGGCTCGACGCAGCCGGTGAGGGCCACGAGGACGAAGAGACGAAGAAGCTTGGACATGACGCTCTCTCCCAATGTGAAGGGTGTGACGGACCACGACCACGAGCGCGCGCTCGCGAGCGCTCCTCGAAGGCGAACGGGTGATGGCGGGCGATCCCATGGGTCGCTCCGCTGCGTGACGACGGCGGGTGTCGGCCTACCGCCACTCCGCTTTGCTCCTGTGATCAGTCGGAGACGCCGCGCAGGGTGATCGGCCGGCGCTCGCGCTCGGCGCCGACGAAGGTGATGAGCAGGATCTCTTCGACGTCGGCCCCGGCCGACGCGCGGAACGTGATCTCGAGCGACGCGCTCGGATCGACCGTGGAAGGCACGGCCCCGATCGAGAGGCCCTCGGCCGGCGCGCGCAGCGCCGCCGACTCGATCGCGATCGGCTCGCCGCAGCCGTTCGTGAGGACCAGCGTGCCGATCGCCTCGGCGCCCGGCGCCGCCGACAGCTCCAGCGTGTCGGCCGGACTCGCGCTCACACACGCGAGCGGCCGCGGCGCGATGACGAGCTCCATCGCGCTCACCCGCAGGTCGACCGAGGCGCTGCGCACCTCCCCGTCCTCGACCCAGAGGCGCAGCTCGTCGCCCTCGTCGAGCATCACGGCAAGGAACATGAAGCTGCCGTCGTCCGCGACCTCGGCGCTACGGATCGGCGCGGCCGGTCGATCGAGCAGCGCCATGAAGACGCGCGCGCCGGCCCCGGCCTCGACGCTGCCGGCCTCGCCGCCGACGAGGTAGCTGCCGCCGCGATCGGCGCCCTGCTGGAAGACCTTGTCGGGCACCAGGCTCGGCGGATCGGGCTGGGGGCTCGCAAAGCAGCCTCCGTAGGCCATCGCGAGGAGGAAGACGACGAAGGTGAGGAGCGGGCGGCGCACGGTGGTGCCCTTCAGCATGCCCCATGCCGCTCGTGGATCGAAGCCACCTGCCGATTCGCGGGCGTTTCGTTCTGTGCCGCTCGGCCGAGGGATGGTCACGAGTGGAACACTTCGGTACAGTGCTCGCCCGGCCCGCTGCTCGGTCCGGGCTCCCGTGGAGAAGACATTGAGGAGTCCCCGCCGACCGCTCGGCTCCGAGCCGGAGCGAGCTTCGGGCCTCGAGCTGCCCGCGATGAGAGCTTCGGGGCGCGGGTACGCGGGCGCCGCGCGGGGAGAGCGCGTCGGCCACCGCTATCGGCTGACCGCGCCGCTCGGATCGGGCGGAGAAGGCTCGTGCTATCGGGCGACCGACGAGCGCTCCGGGCGCGAGGTCGCCATCAAGGTCGCCGAGGGGACCGACGCCCTCGCCTCGGCGCTCACCGTCGCGGGGCGGCTCGTGCACCCCTCGCTCGCCGCCGTCCTCGACTTCGGGCGGACGGCCGACTCGGCGTGGATCGCGAGCGAGCTCGTGGAAGGCGAGACGCTCGACGCCGGCGCGGCCGGCGCCCGGTGGCCGGCGATCGCGGAGGCGATCGCGGGCGTGCTCGACGCGCTCTCGGCGCTCGCCGAGCGCGGCCTCCGCCATGGCGACGTCACCGCGAAGAACATCGTCGTCGACGAGCGAGGGCGCGGTGTGCTCGTCGACCTCGGGATGGCCGGGCCGCTCGAGGCGCCGCTCCGCGGCTGTACTCCCGTGCACGGCGCCCCCGAGCTCGCGCTCGGCGCGCGGGACGATGGGCGCGGCGACGTCTACGC